>JBFIWG010000038.1:0-15083 GCA_041606495.1 Nocardioidaceae bacterium | reverse complement strand
GTTGAGCCGGGGGTTCTGCCGGGTTGAGCCGGGGGTTCTGCCGGGTTGAGCCGGGGGTTGTGTCCACAAACTCGCAGTCGCCTTCCCGTGTGCACAGGCTGGTGAAGAGGTACGACGGGCCGGATCGCCTGGGCTCATGTTGGGACGATGATCGTTCCTGCAGAGATTCCGGATGTTCCCCTGACGAGGCCACAGCTGGAGGCACTCGGCGTACCCAAGCATCGGCTGGCCGATCTCCTCGACCGAGGTGAGGTACGACGTGTGCTCAGAGGCGTCTACCTGCGAGCCGACGTGCCCGACACCCCTGAGACACGCGCCCGCGCTGCGGCACTGGTGATCAGCCCGTTCGCGGTGGTGTGCGACCGGACCGCGGCTTGGCTGCACGGTGTGAGCACTTTCGACTACCACGAGCTCGAGATCCTCCCGCCCCTCGAGACGTTCGTGCTCCGAGGCCATGCGCGCACGACCCGCGCGGGCTGCGCCGGTGGCGAGCGAGACCTGGCGCGTCGCGACATCATGGCCATCGACGGCGTGGCGGTGACGACTCCGCTGCGCACGGCGCTCGATCTGGCCTGTCGGCTGGGTCAGCGCGATGCACTGGCGGCGCTCGACGGGTTCATGCGTGCCTGTGGTGTCACACGTGAGGCGCTGCGCGCGGAGATGCCGCGGTACTTCAGGCGGCGCGGCGTCGTACAGCTTCGACGCCTTATCCCGCTCGCCGACGAGCGCGCCGAGTCACCCGGCGAGTCCTGGACGCGGATGGCGATGCTGGAAGCCGGCCTGCCAATGCCTGAGCTGCAGGTCTGGGTGCACGACGACCGAGGGGAGCCGGTCTTCCGGCTCGACATGGCGTACCCCCGCAGTCGGGTCGCGGTGGAGTACGACGGACGTGAGTTCCATACCTCTGACGAGCAGCGCGCTCGTGACCTTGCCCGGAGGCAGTGGCTGCGCGACCAGGGCTGGACCGTGATCGTCGTCGACAAGGACTCGTTCTCGCCGGATGCGTTGCAGGAGTGGCTGAACGAGCTGCGCGCCGCCTTGAGGCTCGCCGCTGCCTGAGCCCGGCAGAACGCCAGGCTCAACGCGGCAGAAGCCCCGGCTCAACGGGGCAGAAGACCCGGCTCAACGGGGCAGAACGCCCGGCTCAACGGGGGGGTGGGGTGGTGCGGGGCATCAGCAGGTCGGGGTCGTCGCTGGCGGTGATGGCCTCGACCGGTCGCTTGGCGAGCACCTCGTCGAAGTACGACTTCGCTGTGGTGACGATGTCGACCTCGGCCCCGGCCTGCTCGGACAGGAACCAGCGGTGCTCCAGCACCTCGTGGAAGAGCTCCGCAGGCTCGAGCCGGCCGTGCAGCTCCGGAGGCACCATCCGGATCACCGGTTCGTACACCTCCTTGAGCCAGCGGTGCGCGACGATCGTCCGGTCCTCCGCGCCCAGGTCGAACGTCGCGGTGTAGGACGCGAGGTCGTTCAGCAGCCGGCAGGCCTGGTTGTCCTCGACATCGAGGCCGGTCAGGCTCTGCAGCTCCCGCGAGTGGTGTCCCGCCTCGACGACCTTGGGCTGCAGCCGGACGGTCGAGCCGTCCCAGTCGGTCACGATGTCGAGCTCGTCGACGTCGAAGCCGAGCTCGTTCAGCCGCTCGATGCGCTGCTCGATCCGCCACATCTCGTGGGTGCCGAACTCCTCGGTGCCGGTGAGCTCCTCCCAAAGCGCCTCGTAGCGGCGACGGATCAGCTCGACGATCTCGTCCGGGTCGACGGTCTCGTCGAGGAGCTCGCCGGCCTGGAGGTCGAGCAGCTCGCCGTACAGGTTCTCGTAGGCAACCGTCAGGTCGTAGTTGCGCTGCCCCTCGGACAGCTCCGGGTGCAGCTCCCCGGTCTCGGCGTCGACGAGGTACGCCGCGAACTCTCCGGCGCTCCGGCGGAACAGCACGTTGGACAGCGACACGTCACCCCAGAAGAAGCCGGACAGGTGCAGCCTCACCAGGAGCACGGCGAGCGCGTCGACCAGCCTGGGCAGGCTGTCCGCGCGCATGCCTTGTGAGAACAGCGACCGGTACGGCAGGGAGTACTGCAGGTGCCTGGTGATGAGGGCTGCCTCGATCGGCTCCTCGCCACCTTCGCGGCCGTGGACCACCGCCACCGGTTCGACGGTCGGGAGATCCAGGCGACGGAGGTCGCGCAGCATGCGGTACTCCCGGAAGGCGATCGGCTCCCGGGTCTCCTTGACGGCGTAGACGTCCCGGCCGAGGCGCACGATGCGTACGACGTGCCGGGAGATGCCGCGAGGCAGGGGTACGACGAACTCGTCGTCCCACTCCTCGAGCGGCTTGTGCCAGGGGAGGGTCACCAGTGCCGGATTCGGTCTGGTGGCCACGATGCGCAACGGCATGGTTGCCACGATAGACCTGGCGGCCCGGGCCGCCGACAAGGTCGTCTCGCGACGAGACGGTCACCGGGCCTCGGTGCCGCCCGAGGGCTCGAGGAAGACGGCACCCGGTCCGCGGGGGGCGACCTCGTCGTCGGGGTTGTTCAATGCGCACGTCTTCAGGCTCAGGCAGCCGCAGCCGATGCAGCCGTCGAGCTTGTCGCGTAGCCGTTCGAGCCGCTCGATCTGCTCCTCTATCCGGGGTCGCCAGCCCCGTGACAGCCGGGCCCAGTCCGCCTTGGTGGGGGTGCGACCGTCGGGCAGCGTCGACAGCGCCTCCTGGATCTCCTCCAGTGTCAGCCCGACCCGCTGCGCAGAGCGGATGAACGCCACCCGTCGCAGCATGGCCTGCTGGTAGCGACGCTGGTTCCCCGCGGTCCGTTCCGAGGTGATCAGCCCCTGAGACTCGTAGAAGCGCAAGGCCGACGTCGCTACGCCGGACCGCTCCGAGAGCTGGCCGATCGTGAGGTGTGCTGCGTGTCTCGCCACGCCCGCCAGAATACCCATTGACTTCAAGTGAACTTGAAGTTGCATCGTTCTGGGCATGACATTGACTCAGTCGCTTCGGGGGATGCCCGAAGCATTTGCCTACAGCTACGAGGACCTGCCCCGGCTGATCTCCTTGATGACCGGCGACGAGAAGCACTCCTTCGCGGCGACGTCGACCCTCGACGTCCTCTGGGTGCTCTACGACCGGATCCTCGACATCACGCCGGAGAACATCGACGACCCGGCCCGTGACCGGTTCTACCTCTCCAAGGGACACGGACCGATGGCCTACTACGCGACGTTGGTCGCCAAGGGGTTCGTCCCCGAGGACTGGCTGGCGGAATGGGCGACCTTCGCTTCGCCGCTGGGTCACCACCCGGACCGAAACCTGGTGCCCGGTGTGGAGATCTCCAGCGGCTCGTTGGGCCACGGGTTGCCTCTGGCCGTTGGTACGGCTCTCGGGCTCCGCGCCCAGGGTCTGAAATCGCGGGTCGTCGTACTCGTCGGAGACGCAGAGATGGATGAAGGGAGCAATCATGAGGCAGTCGAGATCGCGGGGGCGCTCGGTCTGGAAGGACTCACCGTTGTCGTCGTGGACAACGCGTCGGCGTCGTACGGAACGCGAGGTGCCATCCAGCAGCGATTCGCGGTCAACGGGTGGAGTACCGCTGCGGTCGATGGCCGAGATCACGCGGAGCTCGAGCTGGCTCTGAAGCAACCCGCCCCGGGAGGCCCGTCGTTGGTCGTCGCACACGTCGAGGAGAGGTACTGATGAGAGACCCCAGGACGACTTTCGCGCAGACCGCCGCCGCTCTGGTCGAGGACGACCTCTCGGTGGCGCTGGTCTACGCCGAGATCTCCGGCCAGTTCTTCGGTGAGGTCGAACGTCGGCACCCCGACCGGGTGATCAACGTCGGGATCCGCGAGCAGCTGCTGGTCAACGTCGGCGCCGGCCTGGCGCTCACCGGCATGCGACCGATCGTGCACACCTTCGCCTCCTTCCTGGTCGAGCGCGCGTTCGAGCAGGTCAAGCTGGGCTTCGGGCACCAGGACGTCGGCGGGGTGCTCGTCGGCTCGGGCGGCTCCTTCGACATCGCCGGCGGGGGTCGCACGCACCAGGCGCCCGGGGACGTCGCCCTGATCGAGACCCTCCCGGACTGGACGATCCACGTTCCCGGCCATGCTGACGAGGTGGAGGCAGCCCTGCGCCTCGCCGTCGCCGGGGACGGTCGTGACTACGTGCGGGTGGTTGCCCAGCAGAACTACCGGGCGTACCCGGTCACGCCGGGCAAGTTCCAGGTGGTCCGTGCCGGGGCGGGGGCGACGGTGCTCGCCGTGGGGCCGACGCTCAGGCCGGTGCTGGACGCCGTCGCGGGCCTCGACGTCACAGTGCTGTATGCCAACACGGTCCGTCCGTTCGACGGTCGCGGGCTCCGTGCGGTGCTCACGACCCCGGAGGTGATCCTGGTCGAGCCCTATCTGGCGGGTACGTCGGCCCGGTTGGTCAGTGAGGCTCTCGAGGATCTGCCGCACCGGCTGCTCTCGCTCGGCGTCTCACGCAGCGAGCTGCGGCACTACGGACTGCCAGAGGAGCACGTCGTAGCGCACGGCCTGGACGCCGCCGGGATCCGGGCCTCGGTGGACCGGTTCCTCGGCCGGGCAGCAGCCTGACCGGCAGGTGCCGGACGGAAGTGCTCAGTCCCGGGAGCGCTTGTGGTCGATCACGGTCGCCGACTGGTCGAAGTGTGGCTCCGCCATCAACCACTGCGCCATCAGGCTGTCGTGGCTGTGCTCGCGGGACGGCGGACGCACCGGCTCCGGGACGATCCGTCCCTGGGCGGCGTCCCAGAAGCGGTCCGCGGTTCCCCACAGCCGGCGGGCCACCGACCCGAAGAAGCCGGTGTGCGGCAGGAACGGATGCGGGCGGGTGGGCGCCTTGATCTCGGAGCGGTAGACGCTGTGAGCCAGCGTCGAGTGCTCCTCGGTCTCGAGGTTGGGGAGCAGGTCGGTGACGAGCTTTCGCTCGAGCTGGTTGTGCTTCTCGAGCTCGGTGCGCACGTCGCGCCAGACGCGCGGCCAGGGAAGGCGGACCGTCTGCGCCTCGCCGTACAGCCGGGCCTTGAGCAGCACCATCGCGACCTCGAGGTGACGCGACTGCTGGAGGTACTCGTGAACGCGGTCCGGGCCGTCAGGGAGCCGTTTGCGCACGATGGGTAGCAGGACCTCGTCGACCGCGGCCAGATGTCGGCTGGTGGCCGCGAGGAACGCGTCGGTACGGGCGTAGGTGTCGCGAGGCTTGCCGCGGACGGTGGTCCGCCCGGTCGCCTCGCGGAGCCGCTCCTCGAGCGACTGCTGCGTTGCCGTGACCGTGAGTTCCAGTGTGCTC
This sequence comes from Nocardioidaceae bacterium, assembly GCA_041606495.1. Classification (GTDB taxonomy): domain Bacteria; phylum Actinomycetota; class Actinomycetes; order Propionibacteriales; family Nocardioidaceae; genus Nocardioides_C. The sequence continues at coordinate 9,780 of JBFIWG010000038.1, read as the reverse complement.
GTCATTGCTGCCCACCACCCGAACGCGGAAAGTGGGGGTGACCAAGTGCACCCCCACTACCGACCAGTCTCGCTCGCGACCGGGCATCGGGCAAGGAACAGGGTGGCCACGGCGTGCGGGCCACCCTGCTCTCCCCTGAAACCGGGTTGGTTACTTGAAGGCGTCCTTGGCCTTCTCGCCAGCCTGCTTGAGGTCGGCCTTGCTCTGCTCGGTCTTGCCCTCGCGCTCCATGGACTCGTCATCGGTCGACTTGCCCAGCGCCTCCTTGGCCTTGCCCAGAGCGCCCTCAGCGGAGTTCTTCATCTTGTCCTCGTTGCCCATGTGTCCTCCTAGGTTGGGGGGCCCTCCCATACCCGCGGTGCGGGCGAGCATGCGCGTCGTACTCGTCGGATTGTCGGGTGCGCGGCAGCGCGGGTAGGGGTCGGTCTAACATGGGCGTTCGCAGCCCTGCCTCGGTGGGGACTGCTCGCCGGCCTGGCGCAATTGGTAGCGCACTTCACTTGTAATGAAGGGGTTAGGGGTTCGAGTCCCCTGGCCGGCTCCACAAAAGGGTCCGATCGGGAATGTCCGGCTCGTACCACCGGGTTCCCGGGGAGTCCTGCCACCGTCCGGTGGCGCGTCCCCCACAAGGAGAGACCCATGCGAGTACTCAGCCTCCCGCCCGTCCATCGTCTCAGCGAGATCGCCCCGCTGGCGCTCCGGCTCGGAGTCGGCCTGGTCTTCGCGGTGCACGGCTGGCAGAAGCTCAGCGACGGACCGTCGGGCTTCGCCGGCATGCTCAGCGGCATGGGCGTGGGCGCGCCGGAGCTCGTGGCCTGGCTGGTCACCCTCGCCGAGCTGGTCGGCGGAGTCCTACTCCTGCTGGGTCTGCTCACGCGGCTGGCCACGCTACCCCTGATCGCCACAATGATCGGCGCAATCGTGCTGGTGAAGGCCGACCTCGGCATCATTGCCGGCCCCGACGCCCCGCTGCCCGGCGCGGAGGTCGACATCCTGCTGTTGGCAGGGCTGGTCGCCGTGCTGGTGATCGGCCCCGGTCGGGTCTCGCTCGACCACGCTGCCGGCATCGAGGCCTCCCAGGACACCGCTTCGCGGGAGACCCCCAGCCGCTGAAGGTGGCCCGGCGCAAGATGAGCTTCTGCCTGCGCGACAGCCGCCGGCTGCCCGAGTCGTACGGCAAGTTCAGGTACCCGACGCACTACGGCGCCTGCTCGCGGTACTCACCCCAGGGGATCTCGGTGGGCTGGGTCGACGTCTACCAGTCGTTCCTCGCCGGCCAGGCAATCCGGCTGCCGCGGAGGGCGAAGGACGGGTTGTACTGGTGATCAGGTCAAGTATCGCGACTCTCGCCGTTGCCAGTAGGGCCGTGGCCCCAGACGCTCTGGTCGTCGAGGTCGTCGGCCTTGACGCCGTACTGCGCGAGCACACCCTCGTCTCCGGGTAGCTCGAGAGTCTCGGGGAGCTCCTGCTCGGCCTTCGCAGCGTGCCCGTCGTCGCCGCGCTCACGGATGAACCCGACCACCTGTTCCTTGCTCAGCTTCATGTGAACCTCCTCCGCGCGCCTGTGCCCAGGTGCGGGTCAGGCATGCGCTCTCATGACAGCAGGACGGTCTCGAGGTATCTCGGCACAACCGCCGTCCAGCCGAGCTCTCCGCCGAGTCGTTCCGCCAGAGCGTCGGCGGCGCCGCGCTCGCCGTGGACCACTAAGGCGTTGTCCGGCGGCCGTGGTGCGCGGGCCAGCCATCCCACCAGCTCGTCGGCGTCGGCGTGCGCGGAGAAGTACGGCGCGGCAACTACGTCGGCCCGGACCGGGACGTACTTGCCGTGGATCTTGATCGTCTTCGCGCCATCGAGCAGCTGTTGTCCTCGGGTGCCGGCGACCTGGAAGCCGGCCATCACCACCGTGTTCCTCGGTTGCGGCAGCAGGTGTCGTAGGTGATGCAGCACCCGACCTCCGGTGGCCATTCCCGAGGCGGAGATGACGATGCACGGGAAGTGCGGGTCATTGAGGCCCATCGACTCCTCCACCGAGTGAGCCATGTGCAGGTCGCTGAGGTTGAGCGCGTCGTCGTCGTGGATCAGCTCAGGCCGGATCTCCTCGGAACCGCTGTGGATCGCCTGCCGGTAGACCTCCAACGCCGCCAGGGCCATCGGGCTGTCGACGTACACCGGCAACGGAGGGATGAGGTTTGCGTCGGTCATCATCTTGATGTGGTGGAGCAGGACGGGGGTGCGGTCCACGGCGAACGCCGGCATCAGCACCACCCCGCCGCGGCCGGCGGTGCGCCGGATCGTCGAGGCCAGGCGGTCCATGGTGAGGCTCTCGTGCTCCCGGTCGCCGTAGGTCGACTCGACCAGGACGGTGTCGGCACCCGGCGGGTCCTCGGGCGGATTCAGCAGCGGGTGGCTGTGGCGCCCCATATCACCGCTGACCAGCAGGCTGCGCCCGCCGATGCGCACCTCGGCGAACGCCGAGCCGAGGATGTGCCCTGCGTGGTGCAGGACCAGGTTGCCGACCCCGGGCAGCTCGGCGGTCTTTCCGAAGGGAGTGGGGCGGAGCAGCGCGATCGCCTTCTCTGCGTCCGCTTGATCGAACAGCGGCAGTGGCGGGTCGTGCTTGGAGAAGCCGGCCCTGCGGGCGTGCGCAGCGTCCTCCTCCTGCAGGTGCGCGGCATCCCGGAGGACGATCGCGGTGAGCGCGGCCGTCGCCGGCGTGCACAGCACCGGCCCGTGGAACCCGTTGCGAACCAGTGCCGGCAGGTACCCACAGTGGTCGAGGTGCGCATGAGTCAGGGCGACCGAGGAGATCTTCGCGGGGTCCGCCTGGAACGGCTCCCAGTTCCGGCGCCGCCAGACGCGCTCCCCCTGGAACAGTCCGCAGTCGACCAGCGACTCCGCCTCTTCGGTGCGAATCAGGAACCGGCTGCCCGTGACCGTCCGCGCTGCGCCGAGAAAGGTCAGTGTCGCCCGCGTCATCGCCGTGCCTCCGTCGCGTCGTACCCCCACCTGCACCATCGCGCAACGGGTACGTGGCCGGACACTGCCTAAGGTCCCGGCAACCCGGGACCGTGCGGCTTCAGGGTGGCGTACGACGGGCGCCGGACTGACCGTGCCCACGCGCACGTCAACGGAAGCGCCGGTGCTGGACGCGGAGACCGATGATTTCTGCACTCGCGGCCGGTCAACCTACACAGAGAGCCCGCAGGGGCCTCCGCGGACTCGTCCTAGATTCCGGAACCGACGAACAGTAGGTGGCAATGTCCTTTCAGGCGTACCTCGACAACATCGAGGACAAGACCGGCCTAACCCCGCGGCAGCTCATCAGCCTCGCGGCAGAGCGCGGCTACGACGACCCAGAGGTCAAGTCCGGGGCCATCGTGGCGTGGCTGAAGGAGGAGCACGGACTCGGCCACGGTCACGCGATGGCGCTCGTGCACGTGATCAAGAAGGGCCCCAGGATCGACGCGAAGCACGTCGGCAGCACGGGCAGCCACCGCGACGCGTCGGACACCCTCTGGCTTGACGGAAAGGCCTCCCGGCCCTGACCGCGCCTAGCACGAAGGGGCTCACCGACGAGTCCGATCGGGGGGTCGGCGAGCACGCGAGAGCACGACGCGGACAGGTAGATCTGCCGGGGGGAGGGAACCAACGGTCAGAGCTCGCCGACCACCTGCTCCGCGGGACCGCCGTGCAGCGCCGCGAGGGCACCCGCGGAGATCTTCTCGTCGGTCAGCCACCGTCGACCGAAGCCGTGCGGCATCGAGCCGAGCAGCACCCGTCGGAGCGTCCTCGCCCGGCCCGCCAGGAGCGTCGTCGCCAGCTCGCGGGCTTCCGGCACGCGGCCACCGCTGCCGCTGACCTCGACCACCACGGCGTCGTCGGCGAGCAGCGGGGAGACGGCGCGGTAGACCGTCGGTCGGTGCTCGAGATGCACCCACAGCACTGCCGAGTCGAAGCTGCCGTGAGGGGCGACCTCGCCGGCCAGCCCCTCGGCGTTGGACCAGTCCGCCCGGATGCCGGTCAAGAACGGGTGCGCCTCGAGCCTTTCGGGACGGCGGGACGCCGAGACCACCGTGGTGCCGTCGGCCAGAAGTCGGCGTACGGCGGGCGCCAGCATGCCCGTGCCGCCGAGGACGAGAACCGTCACCGAACCCGGGTGACCTCGAACTGCATCGCCGGCTCGGCGATTGCGTCCTGGTTGGGGATCAGGGCGATCTCTCGACGGCCGGAGTCGGCGGTCGCCTGGAGGATAGTGAACACCGATGACGCGGTGCGACCGAGCGCTGTGGCCGGTGATCCGGTTGCCATGGTGTGCGCCAGGAACAGCGCCGAGGTCAGGTCGCCGGCTCCGTTGGGCGAAATCGGCAGCAGTGGGGTCGTGACGGACCAGGCGCCCTCGGACGAGACGGCGAGCATCTCCAGGCTGTCCGCGGGAGTCGCGTCATGGAGCACGCTGGTGACCAGCACTGTGTCCGGACCCATCTGTCGCACGGTGTCCACCGCGGCGAGCACCTCGTCGAGGGTCCCGGTGGTCGTGCCGGCCAGGAAGTCCAGCTCGAAGTGGTTGGGCGTGATGATGTCCGCGGCCGGGACCACCCGGTCCCGCATGAACTCGGGGATGCCGGGCCGGACGAAGAACCCGCGGCCGACGTCGCCCATCACCGGGTCGCAGCAGTAGACGGCGTCGCTGTTGGCCGACTTGACCCGGGCAACGGCGTCGAGGATCACCGCACCGACGTCCTCCGCGCCCTGGTAGCCGGAGAGGACCGCGTCGCAGCCCGGTAGCGCGCCGCGCTCCTCGACACCGGTGATCACCTCGGCGATGTCGGCGGCGGTGAGCAGCGGCCCCCGCCACTCGCCGTAGCCGGTGTGGTTGGAGAAGTGCACCGTGACGACCGGCCACACCTCGATGCCCAGACGCTGAAGCGGGAACACCGCCGCGCTGTTGCCGACATGGCCGTAGGCGACCGAGGACTGGATCGACAGGATGCTCACGGCGGCCATCCTCCCATCCGGCTCGCCCGCTCGGTCACCGGCGCAGCCTCAGCAGGTCACGCGGATCGACGGCGCTCTGGTAGCCGGTGCCGATCGGCCGGACCTCGAAGTGCAGGTGGCACCCGTCCGGGGCGCCGGCGTCCGAGGCCCGGGCGATGAGCTGTCCCCGCCGGACCCGGTCGCCCGGATCGACGTACACCCGACGGGCGTGGCCGATCACCACGTCGACGTCGTACTTGTGGTTGCGGATCCGGAAGGCGTGCGCGCCGTACGCCGGTCCCGGTGCGCCGCTCGCGGCCGGATTGACCACGCGGCCGCGGAGGCCGGCGAACAGCTTGGTGCGGCAGGGCATCGCGATGTCGATGCCGTGGTGGTAGCCACGGTCGCGGCGGCAACGTGGGTCCGGGCTGTAGTACGGCGCGCGGGTGCAGCCGTAGCCGATCATGATCCGGCGCGCCCCGTCGTACCACGGTGAGATGTACCGGTGCTTGTCCTTGACCCAGAACCGTTTGGTGTCAGCGGAGGCGGGGGCCGCGTCGTACGACGGTGGGGTCGTGAGCGCGAGCGTGGTGGTGAGCGCCAGGCTGAGCAGGATCTGCCACATGCGCCTATGTAACGCGGGGTTATGGTCGCTTTACAAGGGTTGTAACGCTTGCGGAGCGACCATAACCCCGCGTTACAGCTGGGATCAGGGGCGGGACCGGGCCGCGGTCAGGCGACCTGGATCGAGCGCTTGGACAGGCCCAGCCAGTAGCCGTCGATGGGCTGGTCGGGCGGCGCCTCCGGGTCGCTGGCCACACCGAGGGTGATGAACAGCGGCGAGAGGTGCTCCACGGTCGGATGGGCGTAGGGCATGCCGGGGGCGCGGTCACGGTACGACGCGAGCTCGTCGACGTCCCCACGGGCGAGGGCCTCCGCGGCCCACGCGTCGAACTCCCGCGACCACGTCGGCGGGGTCGCGTCGAGGCGGAACTCCTTCAGGAACGGGAGGCCGTGGGTGAGGAACCCGGAACCGATCACGAGCACGCCCTCGTCGCGCAGCGGCCGGAGACGGCGACCGAGCTCGAGCAGAGTGCCCGGGTCATGGGTGGGCAGCGACATCTGCAGCACGGGGATGTCCCCGTCGGGGTACATGATCTTCAACGGCACCCACGCCCCGTGGTCGAGGCCGCGAGTGTGGTGCTGGTGCACCGGCTCGGTGCTCGGCATCATCGCCGCGATCCGCGCGGCCAGGGCGCCGGCATCCGGGGTCTCGTAGGTCATCTCGTAGTAGCGCTGGGCGAAGCCGCCGAAGTCGTAGACCAGCGGGGTCCCCGGGCCGGAGGCGCTCAGGCTCACCGGTGCGGACTCCCAGTGGGCGGAGACGATCAGGATCGCTGCCGGGCGAGGCAGGTCTTGTGACCAGGTCGCCAGCTCCGAGCTCCAGATCGGGTCGTCGAGGAGCGGTGGGGCCCCGTGCCCGATGTAAAGCGCGGGCATGCGCCCGGCGTTGGGGGAGTTGGCCATGGCACCTCCTCAGGTGAGGACAGTTGAAGCCTAAACCACGATGCTTGAAGATACAAGCATTTCGTCGCTAGACTGCACGCCATGACGCGGTGGCTGAACGACGAGGAGCTCCAGGCCTGGCTGAAGCTGGCCGGGGTGATGGTCAAGCTCGGTCCTGCCCTGGACTCCCAGCTGCAGCGGGACTCCGACCTCACCCATTTCGACTACCTGTGCCTGGCCATGCTCTCGGAGTCGGAGGGACGCGAGCTGCGGATGAGCGAGCTCGCCGCCCGGGCCAACGCCACACTGTCCCGGCTCTCGCACGTGATCTCGAAGCTCGAGGCTCGCGGCTGGGTCGAGCGCACGCCGTGCCCGGACAGCAAGCGCGTCACGATGGTGAACCTCACCGAGGCGGGGTGGCGGGTCCTGGAGAAGGCCGCGCCCGGCCATGTTGAGACGGTGCGGTCGCTGGTGTTCGATGGCTTGTCGCCGGCCGAGGTGCGCCAGCTCGAACGGATCGCCGGCCACATCGTGACTCGCATCGAGGCGAGCCACAGCTAGGGCAACCGCCAGTCGACGGGAGCTCCGCCCTGCTTCTCGAGTAGTGCGTTGACCCTGCTGAAGGGCCGCGAGCCGAAGAAGCCGCGAGAGGCCGACAGCGGGCTCGGGTGCGGAGACTCGACCCAGGGAACGTGCCGCAGCATCGGCTTGAGGCTCTGGGCATCGCGGCCCCAGAGGATCGCCGCCAGCGGCCCGCCTCGCTCCGCGAGCGCGGTGATCGCCCGCTCGGTCACGACCTCCCATCCTCGGCCCCGGTGCGACCCGGCCGAGCCCGGCGCAACGGTGAGCACCCGGTTGAGCAGCAGCACACCCTGCTCCGTCCACGGTGACAGGTCGCCGCTGGTCGGCACGTCAACGCCCAAGTCGCTCTGCATCTCCTTGAAGATGTTCGCCAGGCTGCGCGGCACCGGCCGGACCTCCGGCGCGACCGAGAAGGAGAGCCCCACCGGGTGGCCCGGGGTGGGGTAGGGGTCCTGGCCGACGATCAGGACGCGTACGTCGGACAGCGGGCGGTGGAACGCGCGCAGGATCTGGTCGCCGCGCGGCAGGTAACCGCGGCCGGCGGACACCTCCTCGCGCAGGAACCGGCCCATCGCGCTGATCGAGTCGTCTACCGGGGACAGCGCCGCGGCCCAGTCGTCCGCGACGAGTCCCTGGTCGACCAGACCAGCCAAAGCACTCATGCGCCCACCCTAGGAGACGCATGAGTGTCTAGCGGTCTGTTCCATTTGACGTTGACTGCGTGAGACGGTTCAGCGAGCACTGTGCGTGGCATGCCGCACCCAGGGACGTGACAATCCAGCAGTGGGCGCTGCTGGAGCCGGTGTTCAACCATCCCGGCAAACGCGGACCCAAGCCCGGCAAGGGCCTAGGCGCGCTTGCGCATGATGCCCGGTCGGCGTCCGCGCGGAATGCGGCAAATGCTGACGCACAGGTCTACCGCTAGCGCAGTCTTTGGCTGAGGCGATACCCGAAGATGCCGACTGGCACCGCGATGACGAGGAAGACAACCAGGCTAACGATCTGCTCCATGTCGAGGGCGCCTTGGTAGGCAAAGTAGGCAAGCAAGCCCACAGCAACCAAGATGGGCACCAGAACGAACTGCAACCGGTTCATGCGTCCAAGTATCCGGCACCGATCGAGACACACCCGACCGCACCCCTTTCGCATCGTCCGCTCATCGGGGCGGTCTCGAGGGCTCGGCGCAACTCATCCTTGATCGACTGTGTCGGCAGGTCGTTGTGGGTCATGGCGACGCCGGAGGCGATCGACCAGGTGTGGGTTCTGTTGCGGGTCGGGCAGGGACCTGGGCCACGAGATGGCCCAGCATCGCGGTTCATCGTCGCGACCGGAGTGCAGGTCGACTTCTGCGACCCCAAGTCCGCCTGGCAACGCGGCAGCAGCGAACGACCTCGACAGACCCTGAAGTTCAAGACACCATCACTAGCACTGGCAGAGGTGTCGCGCTGACCACCTGAACCTGCAGGCAGATCTGGGCTCTGTGGCCCGCCTATGGTGGGGGCGGCGTTGGGTCGGCGTTCGTCTCGGCGCGCCACGGGGTCCGCCAGGTCGCGGGCTCCCAACCGTCCATGATGTAGATCCGCTCGTGGGCTACGCGATCACCCTCGAACTCCATGACGCTGACGGTGAACATCCACGGCGCCGAATCGTAGCTGATCAGGTATTCGGTGACCACCAGCTCTTCGCGGTGAGTGATGCGACGCAGGTGGAACTTGAGGTCGGCGGGGTACGAGCGTCGCCACTCGCGGAAGTTTGCGACACCTTCGAAGCGCTCCCCGGATTGAGGGAACTCGAGCACCGCATGCTCGTGATATATCTCGTGGGCGCGGTCCTCGTCCTTGCCGGAGTACTCCCAATGCCGACGCAGGGCCGCCATGAGATCGGACTCATCGAGCATCGCGCCTCCCGCCGCCTCACCGTTCATTGAGTCTATCGAGGACGACATGACGGAACCACAATCGTTGACCGGACCCCAGGGGCCGGCGTTGCCATGAGCTCATCGCGCCAGTTCCGGACGTTGCGCTGGCGTCCGGAACCCTCACGAAGGCCTGCGTCGATGGTGAGACCGATCCCCGTGTCCGGACTGGGTCTCACCGCGTGGCGAGGATCATCGACTGCATGCTGTGACGACGTCCGTCGCTGCCGGGCAGACCGGGCACGGTTGTCTTCACCGGTCGCGGTGGCCTCAGTCGGGTGTCCATCGCCCCGCCGGATGACGAGCCCGCCGTAGCCGCCCTCGAGGCCAGCGACTTCCCCCACGGGATGCCACGGCTGACGACGCCTCGGATATGAACGGCGTCCTCGTGGGGAGGGGAAGAAGACCCGCTGCCAGGCTGGAGCTCGCCAAACGTGGCGGACGGGTGAAGTCGGCGTCTTGATGCGCAGCCGCACGCTCTCTCCTCCCTACGCCTCGAGATCCTCCCCCGACTAGACGCTTCGCGTGACTGCGGCCCACGCTGTCTGCGGCTAGATGGGTGCTGCGTGCCGCGCACGTTGACCACGGGAAGCGACGGCACAACAGGAACACATCCAGTCAGATCCTTCAGGTCGGGACGCTCCGGCTCCGCCCGGCCCGGATGTCCTCGTGGGTGTGGTCGTTGTGCGTGGGGTAGCCGGGCCCGAAGGTCGCTGGCCTCCTAACCGAGGACGGCCTCGATCTCGTCTGCCACCGCGACCATGCCGGCTGCGAACGGGTGGTAGGCCAGAGCCGCCGAGCGG
>JBFIWG010000037.1:0-15182 GCA_041606495.1 Nocardioidaceae bacterium | reverse complement strand
GAAATTGGCGCTAACCGGTGCCGCGACGGCCCTAGAATTTTCCTCGCACCAGGTCACGTGTCCCGGCAGACAAAGCAAGACGGCGGACCAAAGTCGCACCCCCTATCCGCCTCTCGTTCGAATGTGCCCTGCCCATGTCTGTCGTCGTCGCCGTTGGCGTCCTCGCGTCCCTTGTCTCCCTCGTCGCCACCGTTCCGCAGGTCCTCCGCGCCGCGCGGACCCGTTCTGCTGAAGGCATCTCCTGGGACTCGCTCGTGCTGAGTCTCGCCACGTTCACGCTGTGGCTCGTCTACGCCTTCGCGGTTGCCGACAGCATCCAGATCATCAACAACACGATCGCGTTCGTGCTGCTGGTCGCACTCGCGGTCGTGGTGTTCCGCGCCGGCGTCGCACGCACCTACTGGTCCGCGGTGATCGCGGTCTTCGCCAGCGCAGCTGCCTCGTTCTGGCTCCTCGACGTCGCGAACTCGTTCACCCTCGCGATGGTGGCCACGACGATCAGCTCGGTGCGCATGGTGCCGCAGACCCGGCTGGCCCTCTCGCGGGCGCCGCTGGGTGGGCTGTGTCCGTGGGCCACGGTCCTCGCCTGGATCGGGATGCTGCTGTGGTTCGCCTACGGCCTGCTCATCGGGGATCTCGCCGTGGCGCTCTGCAGCTTCCTGTGCATGACCATGCAGACGGCGATCATGGCGCGCCGGCTGCCGCCTCGTCGTACCCTCGCGTCCTTGGCTGACGGCCGGCTCGGCCAGCCGGTAGCGCTGCTCGCGGCGCCGGTGGCTGCCCGGTTCCCCGCTCAGCGCAGCTACGACCTGGCTGCGTGACGCTACGCTCTTAGTGACGGGGGTAAAACACGAGAGAGGCGTAACGCGATGGGACTCATCGGATTCATCGTGGCCGGACTGATCATCGGCGCACTGGCCCGGCTGATCAAGCCAGGGAAGCAGAACCTCAGCCTGCTCATGACGCTGGGGCTGGGCCTGGCGGGGTCGGTCATCGGCGGCGTGATCGCATCAGCCCTGGGCACGGGGAGCATCTTCGAGCTGAACATCCTCGGATTCGTCGTCGCGGTGATCGCGGCTGTCCTCCTGATCGGCGTGGCCGAGGGGATGTCGAGCAAGAACAAGACCACCGCCTGATCCGGCGGTGCGCGACTGCCTGTTCTGCTCCATCGCGGCAGGAGCGACCCCGGCGCACGTGGTGCTCGAGACGCAGGACCTGGTCGGCTTCCTCGACCACAGGCCGCTGTTCAAGGGCCACGTCCTGCTGGTCCCGCGCGACCACGTCCTGACCCTGCCCGACCTGCCGGGGTCGCTGCGCTCACCGTTCCTCGAGGCGGCGCAGCGGTTGGCGCAGGCCATGGTGGACGTGCTCGACGCGCAGGGCTCCTTCGTGGCCATGAACAACACGGTCAGCCAGAGCGTGCCGCACCTGCACATGCACGTCGTACCCCGGACCAAGGGGGATGGTCTGCGGGGCTTCTTCTGGCCGCGGACGAAGTACGCCGACGAGCAGGACGCGGCCGCGATCGCAGCGCGGCTGCGCGACTACCTCAGCTGAGGCTGTCCAGCAGCCCGCGCACCCGGGCGTCGATGTCGTCCACGATTCGGCGGGCGGTCGCGAGGTCCTGCCCGGCCGGGTCGTCGATCTCCCAGTCCTCGTAGCGCTTGCCGGGGAAGATCGGGCAAGTCTCTCCGCAACCCATGGTGATGACCACGTCGGCCTCGGAGACGACCTCATGGTCGAGCAGCGTCGCGGTCTCCCGGTCCGTGCTGAGGCCGCGCTCGGCCAGCACCTCGGCGACCATCGGGTTCACCGACCCCTTGGGTTCGGACCCGGCCGAGCGTGCCTCCACCTGCCCGTCGGCGTAGTGCTCGGTCAGTACGCGCGCGGCCACGGAGCGGCCCGAGTTGTGGATGCAGGCGAAGAGTACGACGGGCTTGCTCATGGAGTTTCCTTCACGGGGGAGGGGTGGGTGTCGGAGGCGAGATCGGCAGCCACCTGCGCGGCGTCGGGATAGAGCAGGCGCACCAGGGCGTAGGCCAGCGTCCCTCCCACCAGCTGCATCAGGATGAACATGGGCGCCGAGGCGGGGAGGATCCCGGCGAACGTGTCGGAGAACATCCGGCCGAAGGTCACGGCCGGGTTGGCGAAGCTTGTGGAGCTGGTGAACCAGTAGGCGGCGGTGATGTAGCCGCCGACCGCGAAAGCGACCAACGGGCTCCGCCCGGAGCGGACCGTTCCGAAGATCACCAGGACCAGCCCGAGGGTGGCCACCACCTCGCCGAGCCAGAGCCCTCCACCGGTTCGCTCGGTCGTGGAGGCCGTGACCGCGGGCAGGTCGAACATCAGGTTCGCGACCACCGCGCCGATGGTGCCGCCGACGAGCTGAGCCAGGATCATTGCGGCGGCGTCACGGGTGGAGATCGCCCCCAGTGCTCGTTCGACGAGGGTGACCACGGGATTGAACGCGGCGGAGACCGGCTGCAGCGCAAGGATCAGCGCGACGAGGACAGCACCGGTGATCAGGCTGTTCTCCAGCAGCTGGAGGCCGACGTCACCGGGGGAGAGGCGCTGAGCCGCGATGCCCGAGCCGACCACTGTCGCGACGAGGAACGCGGTCCCCACCAGCTCCGCGGTAGCGCTGCGGATCAGTCGCACGGTCGCCTCCGTACGGTCGCGGTCCGCGAGGCCTCGGCGACGGCAGCGAGCTGCTGCCCCAGTGCCGCGACCTTCTCGCCGGCGAGCCGGTAGTAGGTGTACCGCCCGGACGGGCGAGCCTCGACCAGTCCGGCGTCCCGAAGGACGCGCAGGTGGTTGGAGACGCTGGTCTGGCGGGCTCCGGTGAGCTCCACGAGGTGGCAGGTGCACAGCTCCTCGCGGCTGAGCGCGACGAGGATGGCGGCACGGGTCGGCTCCGCCATGGCTGCGAGCGCGGCCGCATCGAGCGGCTGGTGGTCGATGGTGGTCGTCACGCGACGCATCATTCCACGCTGATGGATTGGCGTGACCCCCGGTCCGGTGGGCGGGCGTCGTCACTAGAGTGACCCCTGCCTTGCCCATAGCTGTCGTCAGCGCCGCCCAGGCGCATCAGGAGGAGCTCGCATGAGTCGGTTTGCCGGTCGCGTCGCAGTCGTCACAGGGTCCGCCCGGGGGATCGGGGCTGCCACGGCCAAGCGGTTCGCCGACGAAGGGGCGCGGGTGGCCGTGCTCGACCTGAACGAGGAGGCGGCCGCCGAGACCGCGGCCGGTCTCGGCGCGGAGCAGGCGATTGGCGTGGCCTGCGACGTGGCTGACGCCGCTTCGGTCGAAGCCGCCGTCGCGCGCGTCGTCGGCGAGCTCGGCGGGGTCAGCATCCTGGTCAACAACGCCGGCGTCACCCGGGACAACCTGCTGTTCAAGATGAGCGAGGACGACTGGGACGTCGTCATGAACGTGCACCTACGCGGCTCGTTCCTGATGTCTCGCGCGGTCCAGAAGCACATGGTCGAGCAGCAGTACGGCAAGATCGTGAACCTCTCCAGCGTCTCCGCGCTCGGCAACCGCGGCCAGGCAAACTACTCCGCGGCGAAGATGGGCCTCCAGGGGCTCACCCGGACCTTGGCCCTCGAGCTGGGCAAGTTCGGGATCAACGTGAACGCCGTCGCGCCTGGCTTCATCGTGACCGACATGACCGACGAGACGGCCCGACGGGTGGGCATGGAACCGGAGGAGTTCCGCAAGGCCGCCGCCGAGCGCGGCCCCCTGGGTCGGGTCGGCTACCCCGAGGACATCGCGGCCGCCATCGCCTTCCTGTCCAGTGACGAGGCGTCCTTCATCACCGGCCAGACCCTCTACGTCGACGGCGGCGCGCGGGTGTGATCTTCGCTACGCCCCTGCCGGGGGTGCTGAGCGTGAAACGTCCTGCGGGTGTGACCTGCGGGACGTTTCGCTTTCCTCTCCGTTGGAAATAGTGCACCGAGCATGCCTAACCTCTCGGGGTTTGCTTGTCCGTTCGGGACGCGGGGGATCACCGCGGCGAGCGTGGCGCGACAACTTCATAGCCGGGGCGGGGTACGCCGAGTCCTACCCACCCGTTACCCCCGGTTTCCCCTGTAGTCGACATATCTCGGTTGGGTAGGAGTGGGGGACCCACGTTTCGTGCGTCCCTGGCCGGCCTCCTGAGAGACCATCGCGGTCTCTCCTGCGGTCGCCGGAGGCGCTTGGGGTGAAGCCGCGCACCGCGCGGCAGGGCACCTTTCAGCTCTAACCCGACAGCTCACCTCACAGGCGTGGGAAGGGATTTTTTCATGCCTGCGATTCTTCGTATGCGCAGCTTCGCTGTGCTCTCGCTCATGCTCGCGGCCGTTCTCGTGGCCGGCACCTTCACCGTTGCGACTCCCTCTGCTGAGGCGGCCAAGAACCGCCACCAGCGGGTCCTTAAGGGTCTCGACATCGTCCGAAACCAGAAAGGCGACCCGTACCGCTGGGGCGCCGCAGGTCCCAACGCTTTCGACTGCTCGGGCCTGATCTACTTCAGCTTCCGCAAGGCGGGCTTCACCAACGTCCCGCGGACCTCGAGCCAGCAGGCCCGCTTCGCCGACCGCATCAAGAAGCGGAACATGCACAAGGGCGACCTGATGTTCTTCTACGACGGCGGCGGCGTCTACCACGCCGGCATCTACGCCGGTCGCAACAAGAAGGGGCAGCGAGTGATGATCCACGCGCCCTACGGCGGCAAGAACGTGCACCGCAGCACTGTCTGGACCAACAAGTGGTTCGCCGGCACGCTGCGCTGACGACTGGGGTCATACCCCCGGGCTGACACACCGGGCGCTAGCGCGGATGTCTGAAATGCCGTGACTTACTATCAGGGTCGCTCCCGACTCCGGGGGCGACCCTGAAGCACACCTACCCATGGTTGGAAGATCCTTGCGCAATCTTGCTCGCGCCGGCCGTCTCGGGCCGCGTTCCCTCGTCGCACTGGCACTCGTGGGCTCGCTCGCACTCACCTCGTGCGGAGGTGACGAGACCCCGGCCGGCCAGCCTGCCGACGGGCCGGAGAGCCAGAACATCGCCGACGGGTTCACCCTGTCCGGGCAGTGGCCCCTGACTGGTCTCCCGGCCGAGGGCGAGGCGCCGCCGCACCCGGTGATGGTCGTCAAGATCGACAACACCTCGAGCAGCAACCCGCAGATCGGTCTGAGCAAGGCCGATCTGGTCACCGAGGAGCTGGTCGAGGGGGGAGCCACCCGCCTCGCGGTCTTCTACTACTCGCAGGTTCCCGACAAGGTCGGCCCGGTCCGCTCGATGCGTGCGACCGACATCGGGATCATCGAGCCCGCGGACGCCGTCCTGGTGGCCAGCGGTGGCGCTCCGCCGACCGTGAGGCGGATGCAGTCGGCGGAGATCAAGACGATCACCGAGGGCGGCACCGGCTACTTCCGTGACGGTGGCCGCGTCGCGCCGTACAACCTGTTCATGGACCTGCCCCGGCTGGCCCGGAGCCTGAAGCCCGCCGACCCGCCGGAGAGCTACTTCCCGTGGGGATCCGCCGAGAGCTTCCCCGGCGGTCAGCCGGCCCGGAAGATCTCCGCCACGTTCTCACCCAGCCACACGACGACCTGGGAGTTCAAGGGCGGTTCCTACCGCAACCTGAACAGCGAGGCCGCAGCCGGCGACGAGTTCGAGCCGGACACGGTGCTCGTGCTCAAGGTCCAGGTCGGCGACGCCGGCTACAAGGACCCCGCCGGCAACCCTGTGCCGGAGACCAAGTTCACCGGCAAGGGCGAGGCGCTCGTCTTCCACGGCGGGAAGGTCGTGCGGGGGAGCTGGTCCAAGAAGGGTCTCGACTCGGCGCTGTCCCTGAGCACCAAGGCCGGCGAGCTGACCATCCCACCCGGCAAGGTCTGGATGGAGCTGGTCCCGGCGAACGGTGGGAACGTCTCGTTCGGCAAGTGACCTGGGCGGCTAGCCCGCATCCTCTTCGCGCCCCGGCGCCTCGTTGCTGACGAGGTCGTCGGGGCTCGGCAGTTTTCGGCCGGACTCCGCCTGCTGCTGCAGGCCGGCGAGGATGAAGGCGATGGCGGTCTCTACCTCGGCGCTGGCTCGCCTGGTGTCCTCCGCGGAGGACACCGCGGCGCCCGCGGCCGACATGGCGCCGAAGAAGACCCGGCTGAAGGTCTCCACCATGCTCGGCTCGAGGTCGTAGGAGTTCAGCACCGAGGACACGATCTCCTGCACGATGCCGTAGGTCGAGCGCTCCTCCTGCTCCCGGAAGCGCTCGTAGCCGAGCACCGCCGGCCCCTCCTGGATGACCACGCGTCGGTAGCCGGGCTCCTGAACCACGGCCAGGAACTCCCGAAGCCCCGACACGGCCTTGCCCCACGGGTCGTCGCTGTCGCGGACGGCCTTGCGGATCGCCTTGGTCGCCTCGGCCTCCACCTTCTCGAAGACTGCCTCGAACAGCGCCTGCTTGCCGCTGAAGTGGTGGTAGAGCGCGCCCTTGGTGACCCGAGCCCCGGCGACGATCTCATCGAGGCTGGTCCCGGCGTACCCCTGCGCGGTGAACAGCTCCTCGGCGACGTCGATCAGCGCGCGCTTGGTGGAGGCGGAGTACTGCTGACGACGAGAGGTGCCGGGGACCTTGCGCAGGACTTTGCTGGTCATCCCCTGAGCATATGTCCGACTGCTGGTACGCCGGTGCAGGCCCTGTGCAGCAGATCACCCGTTTGCCGCTGGCATACCCGGGGTAAAAGACATACCGTTGGTACGTACCAACGGTATGTGAGAAAGGAACAACCCATGACCTGGGATGCTTTTCACCGCCGCGGAGAGGTACTCCGAACCGTCCTCGAGCAGGCAGACGTCCGACGCGACGGCGTCCTCCCGATGGAGGTGCCCGGTGTCGCCGAGACCTTCGGCGACGAGGTTGCCCTGCTCGGCGCCCTCCAGCTTCGCTGGCACACCCGCCTCGCCGGTTCCATCGAGCACGTGCTGATGGACCAGCCGATGGACCTTGAGGCAGCAGTCGTCCGGGCCTGGCGCTCGGCGGCCAACGAGCTCGCCGGCGTCCGCGCGATCCTGGACCGCTACAGCGACTCGCCGACGTCTGAGGAGATGGCGCAGATGCTCGCGGTCGCCCAGCGCAAGGACTGGGCGCTGCTGGCGGCCATGGCGGGCAAGGCCGCGCCCGCCGACCGCCTCGCCGCCGACGTCGGTCGCCGGATCGAGGAGCGCGCGCGTGCCACCTTCCGTTACTCGGTGCACACGCACGGTCGCAGCTCCAGCTCCGGCCGTCGCCGGGCCGAGCACAAGGACACCCTGCTCCACCGGCTGAAGGCCCACCTCGCGGCCTGAGCCGCCCCCGAGCAGCCCCGGCTGTGACGCGATCCCCGTGGACCTCCCTCCGCGCGGACTCCCTCCCCTCGCGCGTCACAGTCGGGGCTCGACACCGGGTCCGCGCCGGGCGCTGGCAGTACGACGGTCCGGCCCGACGTGACAACATGTGCTCGTGGCTTCTACACCGAGCATCTCCTACTCGATCACCGTCCGCCTCGAGCTCCCCGCCGGGGGCACCGCGATCAGCGAGCTCACCTCGACCGTGGAGCGCTGCGGCGGCATCGTGACCGCCCTCGACGTCACCGCCTCCGGTCATGACAAGCTCCGGATCGACGTGACCTGTGCGGCCTCTGACACCGCGCACGCCGACGAGATCGTGGCCGCGCTGCGCGCCATGGAGGGTGTCGACGTGCACAAGGTCTCCGACCGGACCTTCCTGATGCATCTCGGCGGCACCATCGAGATGGCCGCCAAGCACCCGATCCGCAACCGCGACGACCTGTCGATGATCTACACCCCGGGGGTGGCACGGGTCTGTGAGGCGATCGCCGAGAACCCCGACGACGCCCGCCGGCTGACCGTCAAGCGCAACGCCGTCGCAGTGGTCACAGACGGCTCCGCCGTGCTCGGGCTCGGCAACATCGGTCCCCAGGCCGCCCTTCCGGTGATGGAGGGCAAGGCGGCGCTGTTCAAGCGCTTCGCCGGGATCGACGCCTGGCCGCTGTGCCTCGACACGCAGGACGTCGACGAGATCGTGCGCACCGTGCAGCTGATCGCCCCCGTCTTTGCGGGCATCAACCTCGAGGACATCTCCGCCCCCCGCTGCTTCGAGGTCGAGGCCCGGCTAAAGCAGATCCTCGACATCCCGGTCTTCCACGACGACCAGCACGGCACCGCGATCGTGGTGCTCGCCGCACTGAAGAACGCCCTACGGGTGGTCGACAAGAAGATGGAGAACGTCCGGGTCGTCATGTCCGGGGCCGGCGCGGCCGGGACAGCCATCCTCCGGGTGCTCCTCGCGGCCGGCGTGCAGGACGTCGTGGTCGCAGACGTCGAGGGCGTCATCCACAAGAGTCGTCCAGGCCTTCACGAGTCGTTGCACTGGCTCGCCGAGGCCACCAACAAGGCCGACGTGCAGGGCAGCCTGCAGAGCGCGCTGGCCGGCGCCGATGTGTTCATCGGGGTCTCCGCGCCGTACATCCTGACCGGCGAGGACGTCGCCACCATGGCCGAGGGTTCGATCGTCTTCGCACTCGCGAACCCGGTCCCCGAGATCGACCCCGCCCAGGCGCGCGCGCACGCGGCGGTCGTGGCGACCGGCCGTTCGGACTACCCGAACCAGATCAACAACGTGCTGGCCTTCCCCGGCGTCTTCCGCGGCCTGCTCGACGCCGGCGCGCACCGAGTCGACAACTCCCTGCTGGTCGCGGCCGCCGACGCGGTGGCTTCGGCGGTGACCGACGACGAGCTGAACGCCAACTACATCATCCCGAGCGTGTTCCACCCCGACGTGCACAGCTCGGTAGCCACCGCGGTGCGTCACGCGGCGGAAGGTCATGCCTGACCCGGCCGCGGGGCCTCTGCGTGCGGGGCAGCTGCTCGTGGCCACACCTGCGCTCATCGACCCCAACTTCGACCACACCGTGGTGCTGCTGCTCGACCACGACGAGGACGGTTCGCTCGGGGTGGTGCTGAACCGGCCCTCCCCGGTGCCGGTGGGGGAGATCCTCACCGACTGGCAGGACCTGGCCCGTGAGCCGCGGGTGCTCTTTCACGGCGGGCCCGTCGGCACCGACTCGGCGCTCTGCGTGGCGACACTGCCGGCGAGCGCGGGGGACGGGGCCGAGCCGGTCGGCTGGCGCCGGATCTTCGATGACACCGGCATCCTGGACCTCGACACCCCGACCGAGCTGGTGACGTCGGCCGTGGCCGGGGTGCGGATCTTCGCCGGCTACGCAGGGTGGGGCACCGACCAGCTTGCGGCAGAGATCGAGGAGGGCTCCTGGTACGTCGTACCGTCCACCGGCTCCGACCTGTACACCTCCGATCCGGAGACTTTGTGGATGCGCGTGCTGAGGCGCCAGCCCGGCGAGCTGGCCTGGGTTTCCACGCGACCGCTCGATCCGACGCTCAACTGAACGGTCCCGGTTAGACTTGTCTGCTGTGAGTACCCAGATGAGCCCCGGTGTCCAGACTGTCGAGGACAAGCGCACGCAGACTACCGACGACGGTGACCACGAGCGCTTCTCGCACTATGTCCCCAAGGAGAAGCTGACCGAGGCCATGGTCATGGGGACCCCGGTCGTCGCGCTCTGCGGCAAGGTCTGGGTGCCGAGCCGTGACCCGGAGAAGTACCCCGTCTGCCCCGAGTGCAAGGACGCCTGGGAGAACCTCAAGAAGGACGACGAGGACTGATCGGCGGCCGTCTTCGCACGCTCCGTGATTGATCCCACGACCTGTGCTCGGCCCGGCATGTCGCATGCCCGCGCCGGGTTAAGGTGAGCGCTCTTCGCCCCAATCGCACCCGTCTGGAAGGAAGTTCGTGACCCCTGCGAACATCCCCGCACCGCCCAACGAGCTGCCACCGGCCTATCCGGACCGGGCTGCCTGGGGCACGGCGACCAAGCTTCGTGCCTGGCAGTCGGCGGCGATCGAGCAGTACTTCGCAGAGAACCCCCGCGACTTCCTCGCAGTGGCGACGCCGGGCGCCGGCAAGACCACCTTCGCGCTGACGGTGGCCGCCGAGCTGCTGTCCCGCCGGGTCGTGGACCGGGTCACCGTCGTGGCCCCGACCGAGCACCTGAAGACCCAGTGGGCCGATGCCGCCGCGCGCGCGGGCATCCCGATCGACCCGACGTACGCCGGCAAGAAGGGGCGCACCAGCCAGGACTACGTCGGCGTGGCGGTGACGTACGCCGGTGTCGCGGCGAACCCGCTCGCGCACCGGATCCGCACCGAGCGGTTCAAGACGCTGGTCATCCTCGACGAGGTGCACCACGCCGGGGACGCCCTGTCCTGGGGCGAGGCGGTCCGTGAGGCGTTCGAGCCGGCCGCGCGGCGCCTGGCCCTGACCGGCACCCCGTTCCGCTCCGACATCAACCCGATCCCGTTCGTGACCTATGCGCCGGACACGGACGGGACGCCGAAGAGCGTTGCGGACTACACCTACGGCTACGCCCACGCCCTGGCCGACCACGTCGTCCGGCCGGTGCTGTTCATGGCCTACAGCGGCGAGATGCAGTGGCGCACCCGAGCCGGTGACGAGGTCGCCGCCCGCCTCGGCGAGCCGCTGACCAAGGACCTCACCGCGCAGGCGTTGCGCACCGCGCTCGACCCGGGTGGCTCATGGATGCCCTCGGTGCTCGCCGCCGCGGACAAGCGGCTCTCGGAGGTACGACGGCACGTCCCCGACGCGGGAGGTCTGGTGATCGCCTCGGACCAGGACTCCGCCCGCGCCTACGCCGCCTTGCTCAAGTCGATCACCGGCGACCGGCCGACCGTGGTGCTCTCGGACGAGAAGGCCGCCTCGAAGCGGATCGCCACCTTCGCTGAGAGCGAGGACCGGTGGATGGTCGCGGTCAGGATGGTGTCCGAAGGCGTCGACGTACCCCGCCTCGCGGTCGGGGTCTACGCCACGACCGTGTCCACGCCGCTGTTCTTCGCCCAGGCCGTGGGCCGCTTCGTGCGCGCCCGCAAGCGCGGGGAGACCGCCTCGGTGTTCCTGCCCTCCGTGCCGAACCTGCTCGGCTTCGCCTCCGAGATGGAGGTGCAGCGCGACCACGTGCTGCGCCGCAAGGTCAACGACGAGGGCGACATCTTCGCCGCCGAGGAGGACCTGCTCAACCAGGCCCAGGCCTCGGAGGCGGCCAGCGCGGACGAGGCGATGCTGCCGTTCCAGGCACTCGGCTCGCAGGCGACCTTCGACAGGGTGCTGTACGACGGCGGCGAGTTCGGCCACTCCGGGGAGGTGCAGGTCGGCTCGGACGAGGAGATGGACTTCCTCGGCATCCCCGGTCTCCTCGAGGCCGACCAGGTTCGCGACCTGCTGCACGCCCGGCAGAGCGAGCGCGCGAAGCAGCAGCGAAGGACCAGCTCGACCGAGCAGGACGTGGTCCGCGACGTCTCCACCCACGAGCAGCTCGCCGTGCTGCGACGCGAGCTGAACGGGCTGGTCGCGGCCTGGAACCACCGGACCGGTCAGCCGCACGGTGTGACCCACGCGGCGCTGCGTCGCGAGTGCGGTGGGCCGGCCGCCGCCGTAGCCACCGCCGAGCAGCTCACAACCCGGATCGACCGGATCCGCGAGTGGGCCGCGCGGAAGACATCCTGAGTATCCTCAGTCCATGGCCGCCGAGACCTCGCAGACCCTGGACCGTGGCTTGCGTGTTCTCGACATCCTCGCCAAGTCCCCGGGTGGGCTGAGCATCACTGAGCTTGCGACCGCCGTGGGGGTCAACCGCACGGTCGTCTACCGGCTGGTCGCCACCCTCGAGCAGCACGGCCTGGCGCGCCGGGACTCCTCGAGCCGCCTGCACATCGGGCTCGGCGTTCTCGCGCTGGCCCGCGGCCTGCAGCCCGTGCTGCGTGAGCTGGCGAACCCTGTCCTGCGCGGGCTCGCCGAGGAGCTCGGGTCGACCGCGCACCTGACCGTCGCCGATGGCGGCGAGGCGCTCGCGATCGCGGTTGTCGAGCCCACCTGGACCGACTTCCACGTCGCCTACCGGGTCGGGGCCCGGCACCCGCTCGAGCAGGGCGCGGCGGGCAAGGCGATCCTGCTGGGTCGGGACCTCACCGGCGGTGCCTCGCCCGGACGGCGCTACGTGCAGACCGTCGGGGAGCTGCAGCCGGGCGCACGCGGAGTCGCCTCACCGGTGCTCGGCGTCGACGGGCTCGAGGCCTCGGTCGGCATCGTCACCCTGGGCGACCTGGACGCGGACCGGGTAGGCCCGCGCGTGACCGCTGCCGCGGCCGAGGTGGCCCGCCGCCTCAGCTGAGCTGTTCCTCTTCCCGTACGGTTGCCTCGAGAAGGGGCAGCACCCGGTGCGGGATCTGTGTGGCCAGGGCGATCACGGTCGAGGAGCGGACGATCCCGGGATCGGACAGCACCGCGTCGATGACCCGCTGCAGGTCCGCGTTGGAGCGGGCCACGACCCGGCACCACATGTCGCCGGCCCCGGTGATCGTGAACGCCTCGAGCACTTCCGGGATGGTGGACAGGTGAGCGGCGATCGCCTCGTGCCCGGACCCCTGCCGGATCTCCAGGGTGAGGAACGCCGTCACCGGGTAGCCGATCGCCTCGGGCTCGAGGACCGGTCCCCACCCCGAGATCACGCCGGCCTGGGCGAGCTTGTCGAGGCGTGCCTGAACGGTGCCGCGGGCGACCTGGAGGCGGCGGGAGGCCTCGAGCACCCCGATGCGGGGCTCCTCGGTGAACAGACGGATCAATGTGGCATCCAGAACGTCCATACCGGCTCCCTTGACTGAACAAGATGTTCACTGTTTCGCCGTACTGTTGCACACTCTGACTTCACCGACCATGCTGCGGGCATGACTGATTCACTGACCCAGGACGAGCTCAAGGCAGATCTCACCCTCGAACAGCTCCAGCAGCTGGTCGGCCTCGTGGAGTACGACGCCAGCAAGGACCCGTTCCCGGTCACGGCGATGGACGCAGTCTGCTTCGTGGTCGGCAACGCGACCCAGACCGCGAACTTCTACCAGCTCGCGCTCGGCATGGAGCTCGAGGCCTACCGCGGACCCGAGACCGGCACCCGCGACAGCAAGACCTACGTGCTGCGCTCCGGCTCGGCGCGCTTCGTGTTCACCGGCGGCGTGACGCCCGACAGCCCGGTGCTGGACCACCACCGCAAGCACGGTGACGGCGTCGTCGACCTGTCGCTGGAGGTCCCCGACGTCGACAAGTGCATCGAGCACGCCCGCAGCGTCGGCGCGACGATCCTCGAGGAGCCGCACGACGTCAGCGACGAGCACGGCACCGTGCGCATGGCGGCGATCGCGACGTACGGCGAGACCCGGCACACCCTGATCGACCGCAAGAACTACGACGGCGCCTACCTGCCCGGCTTCCAGGCGATGGAGACCCAGGTCAGCCGCGCCGAGGGCCACCCGAAGCGGCTGTTCCAGGCCATCGACCACTGCGTCGGCAACGTCGAGCTCGGCAAGATGGACGAGTGGGTCGCCTTCTACAACAAGGTCATGGGCTTCACGAACATGGCGGAGTTCATCGGCGACGACATCGCCACCGACTACTCCGCGCTCATGTCGAAGGTGGTCGCGAGCGGCAACCACCGGGTGAAGTTCCCGCTGAACGAGCCCGCGGTGGCCAAGCGCAAGTCGCAGATCGACGAGTACCTCGAGTTCTACGACGGCGCCGGCTGCCAGCACATCGCGCTGGCTACCAACGACATCCTGCGCACCGTCGACATCCTGCGGGACAACGGCATCCAGTTCCTGGACACCCCGGACTCCTACTACGACGACCCCGAGCTGCGCGAGCGGATCGGTAAGGTCCGGGTGCCGATCGAGGAGCTGAAGAAGCGCCGGATCCTGGTCGACCGCGACGAGGACGGCTACCTGCTGCAGATCTTCACCAAGCCGATGGGCGACCGGCCCACCGTGTTCTACGAGTTCATCGAGCGGCACGGCTCGCTGGGCTTCGGCAAGGGCAACTTCAAGGCCCTCTTCGAGGCGATCGAGCGTGAGCAGGAGGCCCGCGGCAACCTCTGACGCGCCCGCCAACTCTCCTCCGCTGTAACGCGGGGTTATGGACGCTCTACAAGCGGTAGAACGCTTGTAGAGCGTCCATTTTGCGTGCAAAGACGTGAAAGCATGCAGCCATGACGCAGATCCCCGCCGGCTGGTACGCCGACCCAGACCCCGCCGCGGCGCGACCCGGTCACCCGCCTCAGCAGCGGTACTGGGACGGCGCGATGTGGACCGAGCACGTCGCACCCGGACGGCCGCCGGGCCCGGTCGGCGGCTTCAAGACCACGCCCGACGGTGAGCGGCTGGCGAACTGGTGGCCGAGGGTGGGCGCGGTCGTGATCGACGGCCTGATCGTCAGCCCGGTCGCGCTCCTGCTCGGCCTGCCGTTCCTGCTCGGCTACCTCCGCAGCTACGCCGCCTACATGGACGAGGTGATGCAGCAGGCCGAGAGCGGGGCGATGCCCGGCTTCACGAGCAGCCTCGGTGTGGGAGCGGGAGACCTGCTCGCCCTCACGCTCGTCGGGCTCGTCGTCACGGTCGGCTACCACGCCGGCTTCCTGCGCTGGAAGAGCGCTACGCCGGGCAAGATGGCGCTCGGCCTACGCGTCCGGCTCCGGGACACGCCGGGGCAGCTGCCCTGGTCAGCGATCGCCAAGCGCCTCTTCGTCCAGCACGGAGCCTCGCTCTTCACGGTGGTTCCGTTCGCCTCGATGATCATCGGCTGGTTCCCCCTGCTCGACGGGCTCTGGCCGCTGTGGGACGACAAGAACCAGGCGCTGCACGACAAGCTGGCCCGCACCAACGTCGTCGTACGGTCTCCTCAGCCGTAGCGGGCCACGAAGTTGGCCAGGATCCGCGGGGGAGCGGACACCTCGGTGGCCTGGAGCTGAAGGATCAGGGTGTCGAGCTCGTCGGGCGGGAAGTAGCCGGCGTGCTGGTAGACGCGCACCCGGGTGATGATCGCGGCCCGGTCGAGCTCGGCGTGGAACTGCGTGGCGTACAGGTTGTCCTTGATCCGGAACATCTGCACCGGACAGGTCAGCGACGTGGCCAGCAGGACCGCGTTCGGGGGCAGCGCACTGCAGGCCTCCTTGTGTCCCACGAACGCCTCGAACTCGTCGGGGAGCCCCGCCAGCAGG
>JBFIWG010000036.1:0-15485 GCA_041606495.1 Nocardioidaceae bacterium | reverse complement strand
GCTCCACCGGTTCCTCAGCCAGCGACGGCAACGGGCACGGCACCCATGTGGCCGGCACCGTCGGTGCGATCGACAACACCAACGGCGTCGTCGGCATGGCGCCGGGTGCGCGGATCTGGCCGGTACGCGTCCTCAACAACTCGGGAAGCGGAACCTTCTCCTCGATCGTGTGCGGAATCGACTTCGTCACCGCCAACGCCTCCCAGATCGAGGTCGCCAACATGAGCCTGGGCGGTGTCGGCACCGACGATGGCAACTGCGGCAACACCAACAACGACGCGATGCACAAGGCGATCTGCGCATCCGTGGCCGCGGGCGTGACCTACGTGGTTGCCGCCGGCAACGAGTCCGACGACGCGGCCAACCACGTCCCGGCGGCGTACGACGAGGTCATCACCGTGAGCGCACTCGCCGACTTCAACGGGCAGCCCGGCGGCGGTGCTGCCTCGACCTGCCGCTCCGACGTCGACGACACCTTCGCCAACTTCTCCAACTACGGCGCCGACGTCGACATCATCGCCCCAGGCGTGTGCATCAACTCCACCTGGATGCGCGGTGGCTACAACACCATCTCCGGTACGTCGATGGCCAGCCCGCACGTCGCCGGCGGTGCCGCCCTCTACAAGGCCAACAACCCGGGCGCCACTCCGACGCAGGTGAAGTCGGCCCTGCAGGCGAGCGGCACCACGGACTGGGACAACGCTGACGACCCCGACGGGATCAAGGAGAAGCTGCTCAACGTCGCCACCTTCTGACAACGTCATACGTTCTGCTGGCTATTGCCCTCGGAACGGATGACGTCCGGGCAAGCCGGGGGCCTCGCACTACGCGTGGCCCCCGGTTCGTTCGTGCGGCGAGGTCGAGCTGGCCGTCGCCGTACCGTGGTCTGGATGGACCACGCCATCGCGGCGGCGGACACAGAACCGGAGGCCGGACCGATGAAGATCCTCGTCTACGGCGCCGGGAGCATCGGAAGCCTGTACGCCGCACTGCTGAAGCGTTCGGGGCAGGACGTCACGTTGCTCGCGAGGGGCCAACGCCTCGCTGAGGTCCGTGCCCGCGGGATCAGGCTGGAGGACGCAGAGACCGGCGCGCTGTACGACGTGCAGGTCGACGTCACCGAGCGGCTGGCCGACGACGACGCCTACGAACTCGTCCTCGTCGTGCTGCCCAGGCACCACGTGTCGGAGGTGCTGCCGATCCTGCGGGCCGGCCGCGCGGCCCCCAGCGTCATGTTCTTCGGCAACAACGCGTCCGGCCCCGACGAGATGGTCGAAGCGCTGGGTCGCAGTCGGGTGCTGCTCGGGTTCCCGGGCGCCGCCGCCGTACGTCGGGACGACCGCCTGCGCTACCTAGTCCTGTCGCCCCGTGAACAACCGACGACGATCGGCGAGGTGGACGGCTCCTCCTCGCCTCGGGTCACGGCGATCGCCGACGTGCTGCGGGCAGCCGGGTTCCCTACGGCCGTGTGCTCCGACATGGACGCCTGGTTGAAGACCCACGTCGCAGAGATCGGCCCGACCGCCGGAGCCCTCTACATGGCCGACCTGGACCCGGGTCGACTCGCCCGCACACCCGATGCGCTGGTCCTCATGCTCCGAGCGATCCGGGAGGGCTACCGGGTGCTGACGGCGCTTGGGGTGCCGATCACCCCTGCGCACCACCGGATCTTCCAGTGGCTGCCCGAGCCGCTGCTCCTGCTCGTCACGCGGCGCCGGCTCAGGTCCGACCCGGACAACGTCAGGATCGGGCACGCGTCCGGCGCGAGGGATGAGATGCAGGCGCTTGCCGACGAGTTCCGCACACTGGCCTCGTCGGCCTCCGTCTCGACACCGGCGCTGGACCGGCTCAACTCCCACCTCGACCCGTCCTCGGAGGCGATGCCGGAAGGGTCTGCCGAGATTCCAGTGCACTGGGGGGTTGCCTGGGCATTCGGTGTCGCTGTTCTGGTCGAATGGGCCATGCGTCGACACCGAGCACGGCCCGCAGCCCGCAACGGGTCACGCTGACCCGTTACGGTCGCCGAGGCGCGCCGTACCCGACCGAAAGCGGTCAGTCTGACCCGTTGTGGTTCGGCGCGCTCGGCAGCAGCCCAGCCGATGCCCGCTCCCCCCGACAACCCGGGGCCCGGTCGACCCCGCGTCGGCGTTGGCGAGCACGGGTAAGAATGAGGCATGAGCCGCGCCCCCTCGCCGGCCGCGCAGGACGCGGATCCCCGTCGCTGGCGCGCGCTCGGGGTGACCCTCGTGGTCGGGTTCATGGCCCTGCTCGACGTCACGATCGTGACCGTCGCCCTCCCGTCGATCGCCCGTGGGCTGGACGCCTCGGCGGCGGACCTGCAGTGGATCGTCTCCGGCTACGCCCTGACCTTCGGGCTGGTGCTCGTGGCCGGCGGCCGGCTCGGCGACATCATCGGCCGGCGCACCATGTTCCTTCTCGGCCTCGCCGGGTTCACCCTCACCAGTGCGGTGGCCGGCGCGGCCCCGACGGCCGAGCTTCTCGTCGCCGCGCGACTGCTTCAGGGCGTGGCGGCCGGCATGCTCACGCCACAGAACACCGGGCTGATCCAGGAGCTGTTTCAGGGCCCCGAGCGCGGCCGCGCCTTCGGGATCTTCGGTACGACGATGGGGGTGTCCGCGGCCACCGGACCGATCCTGGGCGGCCTGATCATCGGCTTGTTCGGTCCCGATCTCGGGTGGCGCTTCGTGTTCCTGGTCAACGTCCCGATCGGGCTGGTGGCGATGGTCCTGGCCGCCCGGCTGATTCCGCGCTCCACCGGCCACTCCGGTGCGCTGCGCGAGCAGGTCGACGGTGTCGGTGCGGCTCTGCTCGGACTGGCCGTGCTCTGTGTGCTCCTGCCGCTGGTCGAGTCGATGGGCAGCCCCACGACGCCGATCTGGCTGATGGCCCCGTTCGTCGTGCTGCTGACCTGGCTGTTCGTACGCTGGGAGCGGCGGATCATCCGGCTCGGCCGTGCTCCGGTGCTCGACATCCGGCTGTTCCGCAACGCGGGCGGGTTCGCGACGGGAATCGCGCTGGGCACGCTGTACTTCTGCGGGTTCAGCGGCCTGTGGCTGGTGCTGGCGCTGTTCTTCCAGGACGGCCTCGGCTACAGCGCGCTGCAGTCCGGGCTCGCCGTCACGCCCTTCGCGATCGGTGGCGCCGTGACCGCGGTGATCGCCGGTCGCGTGGTGGACCGGTTCGACCGCGTGCTCACCGTCACCGGGCTTGCCCTCAACGCGGTCGGCTTCGGCGCGATGGCGGTGGTCATCCCCATGACGATGGACGGCGCCACCGCCGGGTACGTCGCGCTGCCCCTGCTCATCGCCGGGATCGGGTCCGGCATGGTGATCTCGCCGAACATCACCCTCACCCTCCGCCACGTCCCACCGCGCATGGGTGGAGCGGCCGGCGGCGCCCTGCAGACCGGTCAGCGGGTCGGTACGGCGGTCGGCGCCGCCGTCCTCGCCGCGGCGTTCCGGATCACCCTCGGGCGTACGTCGGACGACTACTCGCTCGCGATCGTGGTGGCCCTGCTCTGCGCCATCGGGTTCGTGCTCATGGCGCTGGTCCTCGCGTTCGTGGAGCTACGGGCCCGTCGTACCGGCCGGATGGCGGGTGCCGAGACCACACCCGCCCATACGACTGCCTGAACGGGGTACGGCTCAGCCGAGCGCAGCCGGAAGCGTCGCCGTCCAGGCCTGACGCAGCTCGCCGAGCGTAACCGAGAACTGGTCCTGCACGTCGAGCACCGCGTCGTCGCCGCGACCGTCCGTGACCCCGATCCGGGCGTGCGCGAAGCCGCGGGCGGAGCACATGTCGGTGAACCGGACCTCCTCGCTTCGCGGCACCGCCACGATGGCGCGGGCGGTCGACTCGCTGTACAGCGCGACG
Source organism: Nocardioidaceae bacterium (assembly GCA_041606495.1). Classification (GTDB taxonomy): domain Bacteria; phylum Actinomycetota; class Actinomycetes; order Propionibacteriales; family Nocardioidaceae; genus Nocardioides_C. The sequence continues at coordinate 11,591 of JBFIWG010000036.1, read as the reverse complement.
AACGGCTCGAGCTCGTCAGGCAGCCACACCCTGGCGCCGACACCGTTGCGCAGGCAGGACTCGACCAGCGCCTGGGCGAGCCCGCCGTCGGACAGGTCGTGCGCCGCGTCGATCAGACCGTCCCTCGAGGCGTTGATCAGGATGTCCGCGAGCTGCTTCTCGGCCCCAAGGTCGACCGTCGGCGGCAGGCCACCGAGGTGGTCGTGCACGACGTTGGCCCACTCGGAGCCGGACAGCTCCTCGCGGGTGGTGCCGAGAAGGTAGATCTGCTGCCCCTCCTCGACGAAGCCGGTGGGGGTGCGCCGCGTGACGTCGTCGATCACGCCGAGCACCGCCACCACCGGGGTGGGGAGGATCGCGGTCTCGCCCGTCTGGTTGTAGAGGCTGACGTTGCCGCCGGTCACCGGGATGCCCAGGTCACGGCAGCCGTCGGCCAGGCCACGGGTGGCCTCGGCGAACTGCCACATCACCGCGGGGTCCTCGGGCGAGCCGAAGTTCAGGCAGTCGCTGATCGCGAGCGGTCGGGCGCCGCTGGTGGCCACGTTGCGGTAGGACTCGGCGAGCGCGAGCTGCGCACCGGCGTACGGGTCGAGCTTGGCGAACCGGCCGTTGCAGTCGGTGGCGACCGCGACGCCGAGGTTGGTCTCCTCGTCAACCCGGACCATGCCGGCGTCCTCGGGCTGCGCGAGCACGGTGTTGCCCTGGACGTAGCGGTCGTACTGGTCGGTGATCCAGGACTTGTCGCACAGGTTCGGGCTGGCCACCATCCTCAGCAGCGTCGCCCTCAGCTCGTCGGCCGAGCCCGGGCGCGCGAGCGCCTCGGCCCGGTCGGCCTGCAGCGCGTCCTGCCAGCCCGGGCGGGCGAAGGGCCGGTGGTACGTCGGGCCCTCGTGCGCCACCGACCGCGGGGGTACGTCGACCACGGTCTCGCCGTGCCACTCGATGATCAGGCGTCCGGTGTCGGTGACCTCACCGACGACGGTGGCGTCGACGTCCCACTTCTCGCAGATCTTCAGGAACCGGTCGACGTTGGCAGGCTCGACCACCGCCATCATCCGTTCCTGCGACTCGCTCATCAGGATCTCCTCGGGCGCGAGGGTGGAGTCGCGCAGCGGGACCCGGTCCAGCCACACGTGCATGCCACCGTCACCGGCAGACGCGAGCTCGGAGGTGGCGCAGGAGAGGCCGGCGCCACCCAGGTCCTGGATCCCGACGACCAGGTCCTCGGCGAAGATCTCGAGGGTGCACTCGATCAGCAGCTTCTCCTGGAACGGGTCGCCGACCTGAACGCTTGGCCGCTTCGCCGGGCCGGTCGACTCAAAGGTCTCGCTGGCCAGCACCGAGACCCCACCGATGCCGTCACCGCCGGTCTTGGCGCCGTAGAGGATCACCTGGTTGCCCGCACCCGACGCCTTCGCGAGGTGGATCTGTTCGTGGCGCATCACGCCGACACAGAGCGCGTTCACCAGCGGGTTGCCGAGGTAGGTCTTGTCGAAGACCGCCTCCCCGCCGATGTTGGGCAGGCCCAGGCAGTTGCCGTAGCCGCCAACGCCGGCCACGATCCCGGGCAGCACCCGCTTGGTGTCGTCGGCGTCGAGCGGGCCGAACCGCAGCGGGTCCATCACCGCCACCGGACGGGCGCCCATCGCCAGGATGTCGCGGACGATTCCGCCGACGCCGGTGGCCGCCCCCTGGTAGGGCTCGACGTACGACGGGTGGTTGTGCGACTCGACCTTGAACGTGACGGCGTACCCGTCGCCGATGTCCACGACCCCGGCGTTCTCGCCCATCCCCACCATCAGGGACCGCCGCATCTCGTCGGTGACCTTCTCCCCGAACTGCTTCAGGTGCACCTTGCTCGACTTGTAGGAGCAGTGCTCGCTCCACATCACGGAGTACATCGCCAGCTCCGAGCTGGTTGGCCGCCGGCCCAGGATCTCGCGGATGTTGGCGTACTCGTCCGACTTGAGCCCGAGGTCGGCCCACGGCTGCTGCCGTTCCGGCTCCTGGGTCGCGGCGTCGACGGTGTCGAGGTGGCTGATGGCTTCTGGGCGCTGTGAGGTCACCGAGCTTGGACTTCCCGATCGGTTGAGCAGGGGGTTCTGGCCACGCATAACTTATCGCTCCTGCGCAGGTTCCCCGCGGTCGCGTCCGCCCCCGGGACCGGCTTCGGGGATGCCCGCCAGCTCGCGCAGACGGCAAAGCGCGCAGATCTCCCCTTCCCCACCTCGAAGTGGTTAGGTAAGTGGGGAGCACGTCCCCCTGCCTCAGCGTGAGATTCCGATGCCACGGCGTCACGAGTTCGAAGAGAGCGACGATGGACCGACGTACCCTGCTGAAGGCCGGCCTGGCGACCACCGCCGGCGGCCTGATCGTTCCCACAGCCGGAGCCCTGACCGCGGAGGCGTCGGCAGCGCCACGGGTGACCAAGGTGCTGGCCAACGACCTGACGGTGCCCTGGGGGATCGCCTTCCTCCCCAGCGGCAATGCTCTGGTCTCCGAGCGCAACAGCGGCCGGGTGCTCCTGGTGAGAAAGCGCGGCGGCTACCGCTCGGTGGGCCGTGTGCCCGGTGTGGCGCACTCCTCCGGCGGCGAGGGTGGTCTGCTGTCCCTGGCCCTGCACCCCAACTTCCGCCGCAACCGCTGGGTCTACGCCTTCATGACGACGGCCTCGGACAACCGGGTGGTCCGGTTCAAGTTCGTCAACGGCCGGATCGGTGAACCCCGCGTGGTCAAGAAGGGAATCCCCAAGTCGCTGCACCACAACGGCGGCGGGCTCGCCTTCGGCCGGAGCGGACTCCTCTACGTCTCCACAGGCGACGCCGAGAACCCCGGTGCGGCCCAGGACAGGGGCTCGCTGGCGGGGAAGGTGCTCCGGATGACCGCTCGGGGCCGCCCGGCGCCGAACAACCCGTTCGACAACTACGTGTGGTCGTACGGGCACCGCAACCCCGAGCAGATCACGTTCACCTCCGGCTGGAAGCTGTGGTCGAGCGAGTTCGGCGCGAACGACAAGGACGAGCTGAACCGCATCGTCCGAGGCGGCAACTACGGCTGGCCGCACGTCGAGGGCAAGGACGGCAAGGGTGGCTTCCGCGACCCGCTCGCGCAGTGGGACACCGACGTCTGCTCCCCGAGCGGGGTGGCGATCCTCGGCGGCCGCGCCTGGCTGGGGGCTCTGCGCGGTCAGTGCGTCTGGTCGGTCCGGCTGGCCGGCCCCAACAAGGGCCGCAAGCGGCGCCATTTCACCGGCGACTTCGGCCGGATCAGGTCGGTCGCGACCGCCCCGGACGGCACCCTGTGGATCACCACGAGCAACCAGGACGGCCGGGGCACCCCCGGACCCAACGACGACCGGATCCTCCGGGTCAAGATCCGCTGACCCCCCGTTGCGTCATACGTTCTGCGGCCTATGGCCAGCAGAACGTATGACGCTGTGCGGGTGATCTGCTCGCGGCTGAGAACCGTCCGTTTCTCACACCCTGTCAGGATCGGCGCATGAAGTCCCTCGTCCCGCCCGGCCGGATCGTCGGGCTCGACGTCGCGCGCTGCCTGGCCCTGCTCGGGATGATGGCCACCCACATCCTCGACCCCATCGGCGGCAGCGAGATCACGCTGACCCAGCAGGTGGCCGGTGGCCGGGCCTCGGCGCTGTTCGCGGTCCTGGCCGGGGTCAGCCTCGCGCTGATGTCCGGAGGCAGGACACCGCTGCGTGGACGCGGTCGGCTGGCGATCTCGGCCGGGCTCGCCGTCCGGGCACTGCTGATCGCGCTCCTCGGCCTGCTGCTCGGTGAGGTGGAATCGGGGATCGCAGTGATCCTGACCTACTACGGCCTGCTGTTCCTGCTCGGGCTCCCCTTCCTCGGCCTCGGCGCCGGCGCCCTGGCGTGGCTGAGCGCCGGCTGGCTGCTCGTCGTACCCGTGCTCTCGCACCTGGTCCGGCCGGAGCTGCCCGCACCGTCGTACGTCAACCCGAGCCTGGAGTCCCTGGCCGACCCGGGACAACTGCTCAGCGAGCTCGCCTTCACCGGCTACTACCCCGCCGTGCCGTGGCTGGCCTACCTGTTGGCCGGGATGGCGATCGGCCGGGCCGACCTCTCCCGGTGGCGTACGACGGGCCTGCTCGCTGCCGCAGGAGGAGGGCTGGTCGTCGCCAGCTCGGCGCTCTCCACGGCGCTCGTCAACACGGCCGGCGTGATGGGCGCGCTGCGGCAGACGTTCGAAGGACCCGGGCTGCGGGAGTCGATGGGACTCACCCTCGACGTCGGCCTCTTCGGCACGACCCCGACCGGGAGCTGGTGGTGGCTGGCGGTCGATGCCCCGCACACGGCAACCCCGTTCGACTTGGCCGGGACGATCGGCAGCGCGTTACTGGTGATCGGTCTCAGCGTGATGGCCGGTCGGCTGCTGCCGCAGCTGCTCGCGGTCGCGTTCGGGGCGGGCGCGATGACGCTGACGTTGTACAGCGCGCACGTCTTCCTGCGCGGAGAGGGTCGCTGGGACGGTGACGACCTCAGCACCTACCTCGGCCAGGTCGCGCCCGTGCTGCTGGTCGGAGCGGCCTACCGGCTGGCGGGACGCCGGGGTCCGCTGGAGGCGGCGATGACCGGCGCCAGCAATGTCGTGCAGAGCACGCTGCGGCCGTCGCGCGCCCGCGCCCGGCGGTGAGCTCAGGCGTTGGTGAGCGCCTTGATGGCGGAGGTGAAGAACGGCAGCCCGTCGGTCCCTGGACCGCAGAGCTCCTCGATCGCGTGCTCGGGGTGCGGCATCAGGCCGACGACGTTGCCGCGCTCGTTGGTGATGCCGGCGATCGCCCGCAGCGAGCCGTTCGGGTTGTCACCGACGTATCGTGCGACGACCCGCCCCTCACCCTCGAGCATGTCCAGGGTCGCCTCGTCGGCCACGAAGCCACCCTCACCGTTCTTGAGCACGATGGTGACTTCTGCGCCGGCGTCGTACTGGTTGGTCCACGCCGTCTGGTTGTTCTCGATGCGGAGCACCTGGTCGCGGCAGACGAACTTCCGGTGGTCGTTGCGAATCAGCGCGCCCGGCAAGAGGTGGGACTCGCAGAGGATCTGGAAGCCGTTGCAGATTCCGAGCACCGGCATGCCTGACTTCGCCGCCTCGACGACCTCGGTCATGACGGGCGCGAAGCGTGAGATCGCGCCGCAACGGAGGTAGTCACCGTAGGAGAAGCCGCCGGGGAGCACGACGGCGTCCACGCCGCGCAGGTCGTGGTCACCGTGCCAGAGGGCGACCGGCTCCGCGCCGGCGAAGGTGACCGCCCGCCTGGCATCGACGTCGTCGAGCGAGCCAGGGAACGTGACCACCCCGATCTTCACGACGACGCCCCGCCCTGGAGCTCCTCGAGCTCCTCCAGGTAGACCGAGTAGTCCTCGATCACCGGGTTCGACAGCAGCTTCTCGGCGATCTCGTGGACCTCCGCGAGCCGTGCCTCGGTGAGCTCACCCTCGAGCTCGAGCTCGAACCGCTTGCCCTGGCGGACGTCGGCGATGCCCTCGAACCCGAGCCTGGGCAGTGCTCCGTGCACGGCCTTGCCCTGGGGGTCGAGGATTTCGGGCTTGAGCATGACGTCGACGACGACACGGGCCACGAGAGGCTCCTTGGGGTTCGCTGCGGTGACCGACGGCGTCAGTTTAGGCCAGTTCCCGCTTGAGGATCTTCCCGGTCGCAGTCATGGGCAGACTCGAGGCGAACTCCACGATCCGCGGGTACTTGTAGCCGGCCATCTGGTCCTTGCACCAGTCGCGCAGGCCCTCCTCGGTGATGTCCGCGCCGGACTCGAGGATGACGAACGCCTTGATCTCCTCGCCGTGCTCGTCGTTCGGGACCCCGACGACCGCCGCCAGAGACACCGCCTCATGGGTCATCAGGACCTCCTCGATCTCCCGGGGGTACACGTTGTAGCCGCCGCGGATGATCATGTCCTTGGCGCGGTCCTCGATGTAGTAGAAGCCGTCGTCGTCGCGCCGGGCCAGGTCACCGGTGCGGAACCAGCCATCCCGCATTACTTCGGCCGTCGCCTCCGGCCGGTTGTAGTAGCCCTTCATGATGTTGTGACCGCGGACGGCGATCTCACCGACCGCGTCCGCGCCCTCGACGGTGTTCCAGTCGTCGTCGATCAGCTTGCACTCGATGCCCCAGATCGGGATCCCGATCGAGCCGGGCCGCGGGTCGCGCTCGGGATCGCTGAAGGTCGCAACCGGAGAGGTCTCGGAGAGGCCGTAGCCCTCCAGCACCTGCACGCCGAACCGCTCCTGGACCTGAGAGATGATCTCCACCGGCAGCGAGGCACCACCCGACACGGCGGTGCGAAGGTTGTCGGCGATCCGCTTGACGTCCACGTCCTCGGTGAGGGCGCCGAGCAGCCCCCACCACATCGTGGGGACGCCGGCGAAGAACGTGATGTCCTCCTTCTCCAGCAGGGCGACCGCCTGGCCCGCCTCGAAGCGAGGCAGCAGCACGAGCGTGGCTCCGACGGAGAAGCCGCCGTTCATCTGCACGGTCGAACCGAAGGAGTGGAAGAGCGGCAGCACGATCAGGTGCCGCTCGTGCCCGGTCGGGTCGGCACCGAAGAGCCGGTTGCAGGTCAGCGCGTTGAGGACCAGGTTGGAGTGGGAGAGCTCGGCGCCCTTGGCCTGCCCGGTCGTGCCACTGGTGTAGAGGATCACCGCGGTGTCCGTCTCGGCGGTGACCACCCCCGGTGAGACGGGCGACTGGCCGGCGAGGGCCTGGCCGAGGGTTTCGGCGCCCTCCACCGAGGCGGGCGCGGCGGGGTCAGCCATCACCACGAAGAAGTGCTCGCACCCGGCGGTGGCGTCGAAGCCGGCCTTGCCCTCGGCGCCCATCGGCAGCTCGGCAGTGCCCTGGAAACAGAAGTAGGCCTTCGCGTCGGCATCCTCGAGGTGGTAGGCGATCTCGCGACCCTTGAGCAGCACGTTGAGCGGGACCACGACCGCTCCTGCCTTGAGGATCCCGTAGTAGATGACCGGGAAGTAGGGCAGGTTCGGGCAGGACAGCGCGACCTTGTCACCGGGCCGGATGCCACGCGAGACCAGCAGGTTGGCGACCTGGTTGGCCATGGCGTCGACCTGCGCGTAGCTCAGCCGGGTGTCGCCCAGCACGACGGCGTCGCGCTCGGGGTGCTTGCGGGCGCTGTCTTCGAGCAGCACGGACAGGTTGAGCATCGCGGTGGTCCCCTTCGGTTCGTGTGCCGGGTCACACCCAACCTAGTCGGAGCAGTCGAACGCCGTCACTGCGTCCGGCCGGGCGCAGAAGTGCGCCGTCAGGTCCGGGCTCAGAAGGTCTGGCCGGTGAGCCGCTCGTAGGCCTCGATGTAGCGGGCGCGGGTCCGCTCGACCACCGCGGCCGGCAGCGGCGGAGGCGGCTCACCGGAGGCGCGGTCCCAACCGCTGGCCGGGGAGGTGAGCCAGTCGCGGACGATCTGCTTGTCGTACGACGGTTGCGCGCGGCCGGGCTGCCAGGCGTCGGCCGGCCAGAAGCGGGAGGAGTCCGGGGTGAGCACCTCGTCGCCGAGCACGACGGTCCCGTCCGAACGGGCCCCGAACTCGAGCTTGGTGTCGGCCAGGATGATCCCGCGGTCCGAGGCGATCGCGTCCGCACGGCCGTAGACGGCCAGCGTCAGGTCGCGCAGGGTGGCTGCGGCGTCCGCGCCGATCACGTCCACCACGGCGTCGTACGAGACGTTCTCGTCGTGGTCGCCGACGGCGGCCTTGGTGGCAGGGGTGAAGATCGGCTCGGGCAGCCGGCTCCCGTCGACCAGGCCGTCCGGAAGCGGCACGCCACACACCTCGCCCGTCGCGCGGTAGTCGGCCAGACCGGAGCCGGTCAGGTAGCCCCGGACCACGCACTCCACCGGGAACATCTCGAGCGCCTCGCAGACCACTGCCCTTCCGCGGACACTGTCGGGCACGTCGGTGGACACGATGTGGTTCGGCACCACGTCCGCGAGCTGGTCGAACCACCACAGCGACATCCGGGTCAGGATCGCGCCCTTGTCGGGAATCACCGTGTCGAGCACGTAGTCGTACGCCGAGATGCGGTCCGAGGCCACCATCAGCAACCGGCCGTCCTGCAGCCGGTAGAGGTCCCGCACCTTGCCTGAGTGGACGTGGGTCGCGCCGGGGATCTCCGGCGCCTCGGGGATGCCGAGGTCGGTTCCGCTGCGCGAGGAGGGGCCGCTCATGCGGCGATCCTACGCACCCCTGGCGCGGAAGAAGTCCGGGCCGGCTGTCGAGAACTCGCCACCTCGCGCGTCGTACGGGTAAGACTGACCACAAGGGAAAGGACCCGACCATGAAGTACGTGCTCATGTTCTGCGACACCCCGGAGCTCTACGACCAGGTGGATCCAGAAGCGGCCAAGGCCAACTACGAGGAGATCTTCGCCTGGTTCGGCGAGCACGGCCAGGCCGGCCGGATCGCCAACGGCGGCGCCGAGCTCCAGCCGGTCACCACCGCCACGACGGTGAAGGCGACCGACAACGGGCCGGTCGTGGTCGACGGACCGTTCAGCGAGGCCAAGGAGGTCGTCGGCGGCTTCACGATCATCGACGTCCCCGACCTCGACGCGGCGTTGGAGATGGCCCGGAGCTGGCCCGCGCTGAAGTTCCCCGGGGTCTCCGTCGAGGTTCGACCGATCGTCGAGTACGAGGTGTGAGCATCGCCCCGCCCGCTGGTGCGGACGCCGCCCTGACCGCGGTGATCCGCGACGAGGCGGGCGCGATCGTGGCTCGCCTGCACCGTCTTGTCGGCGACTTCGACGTCGCCGAGGAGGCGGTGCAGGAAGCCGTGGTCGAGGCACTGCGCGCCTGGCGGACGCAGGGGATCCCGGACCGGCCCGGCGCGTGGCTCCAGGTCGCGGCCCGGCGCAACGCCATGGACCGGCTGCGACGCCAGCAGCGCCAGGAGCGGGCGCTCGCCCGGATGCGCGAGGCTGCCCCCACTCTGTCGGCGGCACCCGACCCAGACGAGCGACTGGGGCTGCTCTTCGCCTGCTGTCACCCGGCGCTGCCCGTCGAGTCCAGGCTGCCACTGACGTTGCGAGCCGTCGTCGGGCTCACCACCGCACAGATCGCGCGCGCCTTCCTGGTCTCGGAAACGACGATGGCGCAGCGGATCGTCCGGGCCAAGCGCAAGATCGTCGACAAGGGGATCGCCCTCACGATGCCGGCCGGCCCCGACCGCACCGCCCGCCTCGACGACGTGCTGACCGTGGCCTACCTGATGTACAACGAGGCCTTCGTCGCCACCGGCGGGGAGAGCCCCGACGACCGAGACCTCGCCGACGACGCCATCTGGCTGGCGAGCCTGCTGGCGACCTCACTTCCGCGCGAGCCCGAAGCCCTCGGGCTGCTGGCACTCCTGCTCTTCCAGCACGCCAGGCAGCCGGCCCGCTTCGATGCGGCGAGGCAGCTCGTGCTGCTCGCCAACCAGGACCGCTCCGTCTGGGACAGGAAGACCATCGACTCCGCGGAGCAGCTGCTCGAACGGGCGGCAGGGATGAGGCAGCCCGGGCGGTTCCAGCTGCAGGCCGCGATCGCCGCCTGTCACGCCTCCGCCTCCTCCTGGGAGGAGACGGACTGGCTGCAGATCCTCGCGCTCTACGACCTGCTGCTGCGACACGACGACTCGGCGGTCACCAAGCTGAACCGGGCGGTCGCGCTCGGACGAGTCCGTGGTGCCGCCGCTGCGCTCGAGTACGTCGATGCGCTGGCCGACGAGCTCTCGACGTACCACCTCTTCCACGCCACGCGCGCGGACCTGCTCGAGAACCTGGGCCGACCCGACGACGCGGCCGAGGCCAACCGTCGCGCCCTGAGTCTGACCACGAACCCGGCCGAGCAGGCGTTGCTGACGCGACGTCTGCCCATCAGTCCGATGCACCAGCCCTGAGGACGAAAGGCAGGCACCATGACCGACCGCAACATCCACACCACCGACGAGGGCGTCGCGATCGGTGGCTACGACCCGGTCACGTACTTCACGGAGTCGGAACCGTCGGTCGGCAGCCCCGAGCACGCCCACGTCTGGGCGGGTGCGACGTGGCACTTCACCTCGGCCCAGAACGCCGAGCTGTTCGTAAAGGACCCGGGGAGGTATGCCCCGCAGTTCGGAGGCCACTGCGCTTTCTCGGCCACGCTCGGCCGCTCCTACGAGGCCTCTCCAACGGCGTGGCGGATCATCGACGGGCAGTTGTACCTGCTGCGCGACAAGCAGGTCCGCATGCTGAGCCACCTGTTCACCGGCCGAATCAGGAAGGTCGCAGCGGCGTCCGACTGAACGCACGTGGCAGGGTATGGCCATGCCTGAGACAGCTGAAGAGGTCTATGCCCGGGTCGTCGCGCAGGTTGGGGAGGGTGGCCGGCTGCCCACACCTCCCGTGACCGAATGGGCCAGCTTCCCGTGGGAGGGCGAGCTGATCACCCGCAAGTTCCTCCCCCCGGTCGAGGCCGAGGAGCCACGAGCCGGCGAGGGCGGTACGACGTGCTGGCGGTGCGCCAACCCCGGCGCCGGCGTGATCTGGGGCAACGAGCGCTGGCTGGTGTCGAGCACCCAGCAGCCGACCGGCCTGCCGCTGGTGCTCTTCCTGCAGACCCGCGAGCACATGGACTTCCTCGACATGGACGACGACCTGGCCTCGGAGTACGGCCGGATCACCAACGCGCTGCACCGGATCATGTCGCACCTGCCGAACATCGGCCGGGTCCACGTGTGCAAGTGGGGCGACGGGTCCGAGCACCTGCACTCCTGGTTCATGGCCCGGACCGCCCGTCTCACCCAGACAATCGGCAGCTTCGCCGCTGAGTGGGACGAGGTGCTCCCGCCCGTGCCCGAGGACGTCTGGCGCGCGGACCTGCACGAGGTCGCCCGCAAGCTCGCCAACCACGACGGCGAAGCCCTGGTCTAGCGTCATACGTCCCGGGGGCTATAGCCAGCGGAAGGTATGACGTTGCGCCGGGTCAGTCCTGGTGAGCCTCGCGGCGCCGGTGCTCTGCGAGGTACTCCTGGGCCCTGCGCTCCTCGAGCTGCCTCCCGTCGACGACGTACGCCAAGGCATGGAACGCCAGGGCGAAGGCCCACGCCGCGGTCACCCAGAAGGCCCAGTTGATCCCGCCCGGGCCCAGGAGATCGAGCAACCAGAGGAACGTGTTGATGATCAGGAACGCGCCGGTGTGCCACACCAGGCCGGCGAGGTACCTGGCTCGCCGACGGGCACGCTCCTCAGGGGTCCCGAAGTCTGCGGGTGCCATGCTGCGGCCCTCCCTCGGTCGTTCTGCTCCCATCGTTCGACGGGCGACCGAAGCGGACCCAGGGTCGTTCGACCCGGCCAGGTGGTCGTCAGACCCCTTCTAGCGTCATACCTTCTGCGGGCTATACCCAGCAGAAGGTATGACGTCAGAGGATGGCGCCGGGGGTGTACGCCGCGGCCTCCGGGTAGCGCTTGGCCACCTCGTCAACCCGGCGTACGACGGTCTCCACCTGACTGACCGCGGCACCGGTGAAGGTGATCGGCTCGGCGACCAGCGAGTCGAGCTGCTCCTTGGTGAG
>JBFIWG010000035.1:0-16010 GCA_041606495.1 Nocardioidaceae bacterium | reverse complement strand
CGGAGATGAGCGCGGTGTTGCAGGAGTTGGCCACGACGTCGGTCAGGGTGATCCGCCCGACCGCGTTGGGGGGGTAGTCGTCGTAGTTCTTGAAGGTGCGTCCGTCGGCGACCGTGGTCGGCGAGCAGTCGAGGGCGTCCTCGGCGCCGAGCCCGGCGCGCAGCAGCGCCAGGGCGGTGACGACTTTGAACGTCGAGCCGGGTGCGTACTGGCCGGCTGTGGCGGCATTGAAGCCCGCATTCGCCAGTCCGTTGGCGGCGGCCAGCACCTCGCCGGTCGAGGGACGGATCGCGACGAGTGCGCTGTGTGGTCCTCCCGCTCCGAGGGTCGCGAGCGCGTTCTCGGCACGCTGTTGGAGCTCCGGGTCCAAGGTGGTGCGCAGGGCGCGGCCAGGTCGACCTCCATGGCGGAAGAGGACCCGGGACTCGCCGGACTCGTCGACTGCGAGCACCCGCACGCCCGGGTTTCCGCGAAGCCTCCGGTCGTACCGTGCCTGGAGCCCCGAGAGACCTACCTGGTCCCCGGCGAGCACGGCCCCGTCGGAGCTCTGGACGATCTCGGCAGTTGCCTCGCCCACCTTCCCGCGAAGGCCGGCGGCGAACTCCCTCGTGGGTGCCAGCGGGATCTCGTCCTCGATCGCCGCGGCGCCCGGGACGTCGGCGAATGCGGCACCCACCTGGTCCCGATCCTCGGCGCGAAGCACCAGCGCCTCGACGAACGCCCGGTCGCCGTACGCCTCGACCCGGTCCTCGTACGACGAAGCGTCGATATCGAGCGCGCGGGCGATGCGGGCTGCGCTGCTCCGCCACCTCGCGGGACGCACCTGTGACTTGTCGAGGCCGAACCGGATGACGCTGCGTTCGGTCACCAACGGCACTCCACCCGCACCGAGGATGTCACCACGCTCGGCCGTGACCCTCTCGAGCACGAGGTGCTGTCCCTCCACGAGGTCGGGTGTCACCATGTTCGGCTCCCAGTCGACTTCCCAGCGGCCGGCGGCCTCGGCGAGCTCGGCTTTGGTGGTGTACTCCCACGAGACACCGGGGAGCTCCCAGGTCCACGCGAGGGTGGCGGTCGCCCCGCCGTCGGTGTCCGTCACGTCGACGACCTCCACCGCAACCGGTGTGTCCGCCAGCCCGGTCACCAAGCGCTGATGGCGGGCCCGATCGGAGTCAGAGGTGAGAGGGACGTCGTCGAGCGTGTGCTTCTCCAACCCTGCAGCGAGCTTCTCGGCCGCCCCCTCCACCGGTTGTTCTGTGAGCACGGAGCAGCCCGACGTCAGAGTCATGGAGGCCATCACAAAGAGGGCAACGAGTCGCATGTCGGCATCCTCTGGGTGGCTGCGACGAGAGTCAAAGCAGATTGACCACAGCTAGGCCCAGCCATGGCGCGACGAACAGCCGCCGCCGCGCGCTCGATGCTCGATGCTCGATGGCGACTGGGTCACGGCCGAGCGATTCACATGGGGAGGATGCGCGGTCGACCTGTCCGCAGCGGCCGCTAGGCTGACATCTCTGTGTCGGACGAAGGAGTTTGCATGTCAGGTCGGCGTATCTATCTGGTGGCCTCTTCCGGCTACCCGCACTACGGGGACGAGCTCATCGCCGCGCAGTGGCTACGCCATCTGGCCTCCGTGGAGCCCGATGCCGAGGTGTGGCTGGACTGCCCCCAGCCGGGCGGTGCATCCGTGCTGCTGGGCCACCTGCACCCCAACGTGCACTTCACCGACACCCTGTTCCGCCTCGCGTGGGCGGCGCCCTCTGAGGACGTCGAGGAGGTCGCCGAGTTCGCGTCGCAGGGCGCTCGGCAGCCGGGCTTCGGTGTGCCGCACCGCGCCGCCGGTGTGGAGCTGCTGCACACGGTCGACGTCTTCCACGTCCTCGGGGGCGGCTACATCAACTCGATCTGGCCCCGTCACCTCGGCCTGCTCGCCGCGGGTGGCGTACTGGCGGAGCTCGGCAAGCGCGTGGTGGCGACCGGCCTGAGCCTGGTCCCCGGAGAGGGGTACGGCGCGCTGCTGGACCGCCTCACGGCCGGCTACCAGTTCGTCGACGTCAGCGACTCCGCGTCCCGCGCCCTGCTCAGCGGCGGCAACGTTTCCGAGACTGGCGACGACGTGCTGCTCGACCTGGGCGAGAAGGTCTATGACCAGCGTGAGACGCGCTCGGTGATGATGAGCTTCCAGTCCGACTGGGTCGAGTCCAAGGGCGGCGTCCAGGCGCTGGCCGAGAGTGCCATCGCCACGGCGAAGGCATGGGGCGTCGACGGCAGCAAGATCGGCTACGTCGAGGCGATCCCGGGCCAGGACCGGGTGGCCTTCGACCTGATCGAGCCCGAGCTTCCCGGCATCCGGTTCTACCCCTTCACCGAGGTGTGGCGCGACGGCCTCCCGGCACGTCGCGGCCAGCGCTGGCTCACCACCCGCACGCATCTGCACCTGGTGGCCGCGGCCTCCGGCGCCTGGGGCGTGGCGTTCCCGGTGAAGGAGGGCTACTACGACGTGCAGCACGAGGACCTGATCGCGCGCGGCTCACGGTGGGTCATGGGCACTCCGGGTGAGGCGGCTCCGCAGTCGCACGGCGACCACGGTTTCGGCCGCTCGCTCGAGCCCCTCGTGTCCGCCAAGCAGGAGCTGGCCGGCCGCATCTACGGGCGCTAGATCCAGACCTTGAACCAGATCCGCTGCAGCCACTCGGGTGTGGTCAGCAGCTCGTTGGTGTAGATCGGCCAGAACCAGGCGAAGTTCACCAGCACCAGCACAACGAACACCCCGGCGGCCGTCGTACCCCACATCCGCCGCCGGTACGACGCACGCTTGCCGCCCATCAGCCTGCCCAGCAGCAGGGTGATCGCGATGATCGTGAACGGGATGATCGCCACCGCGTAGTAGGAGAAGATCGGCCGGTCGTCGTACCGCAGCCACGGCAGCCACGTCGAGGCGACACCGACCAGCGCGACGCCGTACCTCCAGTCCCGGCGGGCGACCCACGCGAAGACGGAGTAGAGCAGGGCGAGCACCCCGCCCCACCACTGGACCGGGGTGCCCAGCAGGATCACCTGGCGCAGGCAGGTGCTGTCGGCGGCTGCCGTGCACCCTTGCGCGCCGGGGGCGATGTCGAGGTCTGCGGCCACGCCGACCGGCCGGTTGAGCACCAGCCAGCCCAGCGGGTTCGACTGGTAGACGTGCGTGGCGTCGGCGAGCCCGCGGGTGTGGAAGGTGTACACGTCCTGGTGGTAGTTCCACAGCGAGCGCAGCGACTGGAGCAGTTCGGGGAAGAACCCGTTGGCGTCGGTCTCGAGGTAGGAGCCCCAGTAGGCGCCGTACTGCGTGTCGGAGAGGGTCTGTTCGTACTCCGCGGCGTTGAGCAGCCAGCCGGACCAGGTCAGCACGTAGACGACCAGCGCCACGACGACGAGGTAGAAGAAGGCAGGGACCGCGTCCACGACCGCCGAGCGGAGCCAGGCGCTGCGGACCCCGAGGGCCCGGCGAGCGCCCGTGTCCCAGGCCCACACGAGCAGGCCGAACGCGGCCAGCGGGATCACCGCGTTCCACTTGGTGGCGACCGCCAGCCCGAACATCACGCCGGCTGCGAGTCGCCAGGGGCGGAAGAGCAGGCCCCGGACCGGGCCCCAGTCCTTGCCCCACGTGTGGCGCGGCGAGCGATGGCGCAGACCGGCCAGGCGTGCCATCCGGGCCCGGCCCCAGTCCCGGTCCGCGACCAGGCAGGCCACCGCCGACAGCAGGAACAGCGCGAGAAAGATGTCGAGCAGCGCCAGCCGCGACATCACGAAGTGCAGGCCGTCGAAGCAGAGCAGCAGGCCGGCGGTGCAGCCGAGGACTGTCGATCCGGTGAGCCTGCGGACGAGCCGGATGATCACCAGGACCATCAGCGTGCCCGCAAGAACCGAGGCGATACGCCAGCCAAAGGTGTTCATCCCGAACACCGCCTCGCCCATCGCGATCAGCCACTTGCCGGCCTCGGGATGCACGATCATGCTCGGCTCGTCGGTGAAGATCCCGGTGACCTTCCCGTTGATGATCTTCTCGTCGGCGGCCTCGACGTAGCCGGTGGTGAAGCCGTGCTTGAGCAGCGACCACGCGTCCTTGGCGTAGTACGTCTCGTCGAAGAGGAACTCTTCCGGGGTCCGGAGCTTCCACAGGCGCAGGAACCCGGCGACCAGCGTCACTGCGAGGGTGGCCGCCCAGCCGCTGAACCGGTCCGCGTCCCGGATCGCCGGGACCAGCCGCCGCCGCGCGCTCGGCACGATGCGACCGTCGGCCGTCCAGGAGAGACCCATCGTGCGCCGGGGGACCACCGGCTCGTCGCCTGCGCCGGCCGGTGGCTTGGCCGCTGGCGGCTGATGCATGGTGGTCACGTTTGGCAATGGTAGGCAATCCGGACCCGTCCGCCCGGCTGCCCGCGCAAGTGGGGCTGCGATGATCGGTCTGTGTCCCCCTCCACGAGCATCGGCGTCCTGGTCCTCGCGGCCACCCCCATCGGCCGGATCGAGGACGCACCGCCCCGCCTGGCCCACGAGCTCGCCAACGCCGACGTGGTCGCTGCCGAGGACACCCGCCGGCTGAAGCGCCTCACCTCCGACCTCGGGGTGGAGATCACCGGTCGGGTCGTCTCCTACTTCGAGGGCAACGAGTCGGCGCGCACTCCGGCGCTCGTCGAGGCGCTCGAGGCAGGGGAGCGGGTGCTGGTCGTCACCGACGCGGGCATGCCGAGCGTGTCCGACCCCGGCTACCGGCTCGTGGCCGCGGCGGTTGAGCGCGACATCCCGATCACCGCGGTGCCTGGCCCGTCGGCGGTGCTCACCGCGCTGGCCGTGTCCGGGCTGCCGGTGGACCGCTTCTGCTTCGAGGGGTTCCTGCCCCGCAAGGCAGGCGAGCGTTCGCGCCGCCTGGCTGGGCTGGCTCAAGAACAGCGGACAATGGTCTTCTTCGAGGCACCGCACCGCACCGAGGCCGCCCTGGCCGCGATGGCTGAGGCCTTCGGGCCGGATCGTCGTGGGGCGGTGTGCCGTGAGCTGACCAAGACCCATGAGGAGATACGACGGGCAGGGCTGGCCGACCTGGCCGGGTGGGCCGCCGACGGTGTGCGGGGTGAGGTCACCATCGTCGTCGAAGGAGCGCCGGAGCGTTCCGACGTACCCACCGACCCGGAGTCGCTCGCGGCCCTGGTGGCGGAGGTCGAGGCGGACGGCACCACCCGCAAGGAGGCGATCCTGACGGTGGCGAAGCGCGCGGGGCTGCCCAAGCGGGTCGTCTACGACGCCGTGCACAAGAACTAGACTCCGCCGCATGTCACCCGATGCACCGACCCGCCGGCGCTCCGGCGACAGCCCGGGCGGCTCCCGCGACACCAGCCGGCCGCCGGCTCCGGAGCCGCTGCCGCACCCGGTCGTCGACAACCACTGCCACCTCGACATCGCCGACGGCCCGGACGGTTCCTGGCTCGCCACGGACGAGGCGATCGCAGCGGCGGCCGAGGTGGGGGTGACGCGGATCGTCCAGATCGGCTGCGACCTCGCCGGTGCCCGATGGGCCGTTCAGGCCGCGCAGAGGTACCCGTCGATCGTCGCCGGCGTGGCGCTGCACCCGAATGAGGCGCCCCGGCTCGCCGGGACCGGCACGCTCGACGAGGCGATCGCCGAGATCGAGGCCTTGGCTGCGTCCAGCGACAGGGTCCGCGCAGTGGGGGAGACCGGGCTGGACTACTTCCGGACCGGCGAGGACGGCAGGGTCGCCCAGCACGAGTCCTTCCGACGGCACATCGACCTGGCCAAGCGGCTGGACAAGACGCTGGTGATCCACGACCGCGATGCCCACGACGACGTGCTTCGGATCCTCGACGAGGAGGGGGTCCCGGACCGGGTGGTGATGCACTGCTTCTCCGGCGACGCGGACTTCGCGCGCGCCTGCCTCGACCGCGGCGCCTACCTCTCCTTCGCCGGCACGGTGACCTTCAAGAACGCCGAGCCGCTGCGCGAGGCACTCCGGGTGGCGCCCCTCGACCGGGTCCTGGTCGAGACCGACGCGCCGTACCTCGCGCCCACGCCGTACCGTGGCCGCCCCAACGCCTCCTACCTGGTGCCGGTCACGGTCCGGGCCATGGCCGAGGTGCTCGAGGTGGAGCTGGAGACCCTGTGCCAGGCGCTGGACGAGAACACAGAACGGGCGTTCGGGGGCGCTTGGTAACCGGGCCCCATATCACCCCAAGGGCGGCCGATCGCCGGCCAGGAACGTGATCTCGGCCACGACAGACCGCCTCAAAAGGGTCAAATCCGGGAACCTGCCTTTGACTCAGCAGCGATCGCCGTTATCGTTCTGTGACTGTTGGCCGGGAGCGGGGAAGCTTTCGGGCGGCGTCTTCGGGGCCCACACGGGTTTCACCGGCCGGGAACGGCCGTAGAACACGTGCGGGCCGTCGTGCTGTTCAGCCTCCTCGCGATGCTGAACCGCGGGCGCTGCACCGTCCTGCGGCCCGGGGAGTACCACCATTGGAGCATCGTGCGGAGCACTATCGCACTCCTTACCAAGAGCAAGGCCGCCCTTGCCGTTCTGGTCAGTGCAGTCGTCATGGCCCTGGTCGCCACGACGGTCGGCTACGCGGCCATGAACAAGACCGTGACCCTTTCGGTCGATGGCGAGGCCACCGAGGTCACCACCCTCGGCACCACCGTGGGCGACGTCCTCGAGGGCGAAGGCATCTCTGTCGGTGAGCGCGACGTCGTCGCCCCGGCTCTCGACTCCAAGATCAACGAGGACACCCGGATCGCGGTCCGCTTCGCCCGTCCGCTGCAGGTCAGCGTCGACGGCCAGGACTCGACCTACTGGGTGACCGCCACCGACGTGAACACCGCGCTCGACCAGCTCGGCCTGCGCTACGCCGGCGCCGAGCTCTCGGTCAGCCGTGGCGCGTCCATCGGTCGTGAGGGGCTCGACCTCGACATCGTCACCCCCAAGAAGGTGACCCTGAAGTTCGGCAACAAGGACGCTCGCAAGGTCCAGGTCCCGGCCGTCACGGTCCGTGAGGCACTGAACGACCTCGACGTGAACGTCGACAAGAACGACAAGGTGACCCCTAAGCGCGACGCCGAGCTCGAGAACGGCGACCGGATCGTCGTCACCAACGTGCGCACCGAGACCAAGCGCGTCACCGAGAGCATCGACTACGGCACCGTCCAGAAGTCCGACTCCAGCATGTTCGACGACCAGTCGAAGACCGTGCGTGCGGGTCGCGACGGCAGCCGCGCCGTGGTCTACCGCCTCACCTACGAGAACGGCAAGGTCGTCGGCCGCAAGGCCCTGCGGTCCACCGTGCTCAGCGAGCCGGTCAATGCGATCGTCAAGGTCGGCACCAAGGACCGTCCGGCAGCACCGACGTCGAACTTCGCCAGCGGCAGCACCGTGTGGGACCAGCTCGCGCAGTGCGAGTCCGGCGGCAACTGGGCCATCAACACCGGCAACGGCTACTACGGCGGCCTGCAGTTCAACCTGGACACCTGGCGCGCCTACGGTGGCACCGGCTACCCGCACGAGCAGAGCCGTGAGACGCAGATCGCGGTCGCCGAGCGCCTGCGTGACGCCAACGGCGGCTACGGCGCCTGGCCGCACTGCTCGCAGCAGCTCGGTCTGCCCCAGTAACGCGCGCACCAGCGCATTGCCGCAGCCGACTAGGCTCGCCCCGTGATCAGCACATGGTGAGCGATGACATGACATCCGCCGGACCGAGGCTTCTCGGTCCGGCGGATGTGCGTTCCCTGGCCGCGTCCCTGGGGATCCGTCCGACCAAGCAGCGAGGCCAGAACTTCGTCATCGACGCCAACACCGTGCGTCGCATCGTCCGTGCCGCCGATCTCGAGCCCACCGACGTGGTGGTCGAGGTCGGCCCCGGCCTGGGGTCGTTGACGCTGGCCCTGCTCGGTGCCGTCGAGCGCGTGGTCGCGATCGAGATCGATCCGCTGCTGGCTGCCGCACTGCCGGCCACGATCGCGACCTACGCCCCCGACCACGTGGACCGCTTCGAGGTGGTCGAGGCTGATGCGCTCCGGGTGACCTCGCTGCCGGACCCGCAGCCCACGGCCCTGGTGGCGAACCTGCCCTACAACGTCTCCGTGCCCGTCCTGCTGCACCTGATGACGCTGCTGCCCACCCTGCGCAAGGGCCTGGTGATGGTGCAGTCCGAGGTCGCGGACCGGCTCGCTGCCGAGCCGGGGTCCCGCACCTACGGGGTCCCGTCGGTGAAGGCGGCCTGGTTCGCGTCCGTACGCCGGGCGGGCGCCATCGGTCGCAACGTCTTCTGGCCCGCGCCGAACGTGGACTCCGGCCTGGTGGCATGGGAGCACCGCGACCCGCCGGCGGTGGACGTGAGTCGCGAGGAGGTGTTCGCGGTCATCGACGCCGCCTTCGCCCAGCGGCGCAAGACCCTGCGATCGACGCTGAAGGGGTACGCCGGTTCCGCCGAGGCCGCCGAGGCTGCGCTCGCACATGCCGGGGTGAGCCCGATGGCACGCGGCGAGTCGCTGGGGATCGAGGAGTTCGCCCGGATCGCCGAGGGACTCGCCGAGGCTCGTCGATGAAGGACCAGGTCGTCGTCTCCGCGCCCGCCAAGATCAACCTGTCGCTGGGGGTCGGGTCGGTCCGCGAGGACGGTTTCCATGCCCTCGCCACGGTCTACCAGGCGATCGGCCTGTACGACGAGATCACCGTTCGTCCTGCGGCCGCGACGAGCCTCTCCGTGGTCGGCGAGGGCGTCGACGTCTCCGACGTACCCACCGACGCCTCCAACCTCGCCTGGCGCGCGGCCGAGCTGCTCGCCGCGCGGCACGGGAAGGACGAGGGCGTCGAGATGGTGATCCTGAAGCGCATCCCCACGGCAGGCGGCATGGCCGGAGGCAGCACCGACGCGGCCGGCGCGCTGGTGGCCTGCGACGCGCTGTGGGAGACCAACACTCCGCGCGAGGAGCTGATGGCGATCGCCGCCGAGCTCGGCAGCGACGTCCCGTTCTGCCTGGTCGGCGGCACCGCGATCGGCACCGGCCGCGGCGAGGTGGTGATGCCGGCGATGAGCCGGGGCTCGTACTGGTGGGTGGTGGCGCTGCCCGAGGACGGCCTGTCGACGCCGGCGGTGTACCGCGAGTTCGACCGGTTGCACGAGACCCACGTCGTCGGTGAGCCGGAGATCCCGACCGAGCTGATGGCCGCGCTGCGCAGCGGCGATGTCGCAAGCCTCGGCCAGGCGCTGTCGAACGACCTGCAGCCGGCCGCGTTCAGCCTGCGTCCCGAGCTCGAGGCCCTTGTCGCGCACGGGCTCGAGGGGTCCGCGCGCGGTGCTCTCGTCTCCGGGTCCGGTCCGACCTGCCTGTTCCTGGCAGAGAACCACCAGCACGCCACCCAGCTCTGCGACTGGCTCGCCGACGCGGCGCCCGGTGTGCTCCTTGCCCCGGGTCCGGTGCCCGGGGTCCGTGTGATCCGATAGGCGCCTGATGGCTACTCCTGCACCGAACCTCGTCAACCTCGAGCGTGTCCACAAGTCCTACGGCATCCGGCCCCTGCTCGACGGGGTCAGCCTGGGTGTCGGCGCCGGCCAGCGCATCGGCGTGGTGGGCCGCAACGGCGACGGAAAGACCACCCTGCTGCGGATCATCGGCGACCGCGAGGAGCCGGACCAGGGGCGTGTGTCGCGCTCCCGTGGCCTGCACCTGGGGTACCTCACCCAGGGCGACGACCTGGACCCGGCGGCGACGGTCCGGACCGAGGTGCTGCGGGGCAAGGCCGACCACGAGTGGGCCGCGGACTCGGCGACCCGTGAGGTGGTCGAGGTGCTGCTGGCCGGGATCCCGCTGGACCGCACGGTCGGGGGCCTCTCCGGCGGCGAGCGGCGCCGGTCCTCGCTCGCACGGCTGCTGCTCGACGAGCACGACCTGATCATCCTCGACGAGCCGACCAACCACCTCGACGTCGAGGCCGTCTCCTGGCTGGCACAGCACCTTTCCCGTCGTACCTCCGCGCTGGTGGTGGTCACCCACGACCGGTGGTTCCTCGACGCGGTCTGCGACACCACGTGGGAGGTGCACGACGGGGTCGTCGACGTGTACGACGGTGGCTACGCGGCCTTCGTGCTGGCCAAGGCCGAGCGCCAGCGACAGGCCGCGGCGTCCGAGGCACGGCGGCAGAACCTGATGCGCAAGGAGCTGGCCTGGCTCCGGCGAGGCGCCCCCGCCCGCACGTCGAAGCCGAAGTTCCGGGTCGACGCGGCGAACGAGCTGATCGAGGACGAGCCGGCTCCTCGTGACTCCCTGGAGCTGCAGAAGTTCGCGACCCAGCGGCTCGGCAAGGACGTGCTCGACCTCGAGGACGTCGACCTGGTCCGCGGTGACCGGAGGCTGCTCGAGCGCGCGACCTGGCGGCTCGGGCCCGGCGACCGGGTCGGGCTGGTCGGGGTCAACGGTGCCGGCAAGACGTCGGTGCTGCGCCTGCTCAGCGGTGAGATCAAACCGGCCGCAGGACGGGTGAAGACCGGCCGGACCGTCGCCCTGGAGCACCTGACCCAGGCCCTGGACGACCTCGACCCGACCGAGCGGGTGCTGCAGGCGGTCGAGAGCATCCGGCGGGTGACCCGGACCACCACCGGGGAGATCACCGCGAGCTCGATGCTGGAGCGGTTCGGTTTCACCGGGGACCGGCTGACGGCGCGGATCGGCGACCTCTCCGGCGGCGAGCGGCGCAGGTTCCAGATGCTGCGGCTGCTGCTCTCGGAGCCGAATGTGCTGCTGCTCGACGAGCCCACCAACGACCTCGACATCGAGACCCTGAACGTGCTCGAGGACTTCCTCGACGGCTGGCCGGGCACGCTGGTGGTGGTCTCGCACGACCGGTACTTCCTGGAGCGGGTCTGCGACAGCGTTTGGGCGCTGCTCGGCGACGGGTCGATCCGGATGCTGCCGCGTGGCGTGGACGAGTACCTCGAGCGGCGGGCCGCGGCGCACACCGTCGTACCTCCTCACTCCGTTGCGAACGGTTCCGCCCCGGCTTCCGCGGCTGCGTCCGCGGCTGCCTCCGCTGGGGACGTCCCCGCGGTGTCGCCGGCCGAGCAGCGGGAGGCCAAGAAGGCGATGGCCCGGATCGACCGGCAGCTGACCAAGCTGGCGAACCGGGAGGCGGACCTGCACGCGGAGCTGGCCACCCACGCCGACGACTACGAGAAGCTCGCGGAGCTGGATGCGCGGCTGCGTGAGCTGGCCGCCGAGAAGGAAGTGCTCGAGGAGGAGTGGCTCGAGGCCGCCTCCGCCCTCGAATAGCGTCATACGTTCTAGTGCCTATAGCCCGCAGCAGGTATGACGTTACGCAGGGTCAGGCGCTCGGTGTCACTGTGCGTCGGCGACCAGCAGCGAGCCGGTGGTCGCGCCGCCGTCGATGACGAACTCGCAGCCGGTGGAGTACGTCGCGTCGGCGACCACGAACAGCGCCATCGCGGCCACCTCCTCCGGCTCGCCGAACCGCGGCATCGGCTGTGCCGCGGCGAGCGAGTCGTCGAACTGCGCGGTCATCGGGGTGTGGATCGGTCCCGGGTGGATGGAGCAGACCCGAACCTGGTCCGGCGCCAGCTCCAGGGCGGCGGACTTGGTGAGACCGCGCAGACCCCACTTGCTGGAGACGTAGGCGCCGAGGTTCGAGTAGCCCATCAGCCCGGCCGTGGAGGAGACGTTGACCACCACGCCGCCGCCCGCACGGCGCAGGGACGGGACCGTCGTGTGCATGCCGAGCCACGGCCCGAGCAGGTTCACGTCCAGGACGTGCTGAAAGCCCTTCACGTCCTGCTCGTCGATGGTGCCGAAGTCCACGATCCCCGCGTTGTTGATCAGCACGTCCACCGGCTGGCCGAACTCCCGCTCGGCGGCGGCGATGGCCTCGCGCCACTGCGCCTCGTCGGTGACATCGAGGTGCACGAACCGTGCCGCGTCGCCGATCTCGGCGGCCAGCGCCTCACCCTCCGCGGTGAGCACGTCGGCGATCATCACCTTCGCGCCCTCGTCGACGAAGAGACGGGCGATCGCGGCGCCGATGCCTCGTGACCCTCCGGTGACAAGGGCCAGTCTGTTGTCCAGCTTGTGCATGGTCTGCTCCTCCGTCGCGTGCCAAGGACCCGTCGCAACCATTCGACCGTGCACTGCGGCGCGCTGCTCAGTGGCGGACGGCATCATCGACGGGGCCGTTCGACCCTGGCCGGCCCG
Organism: Nocardioidaceae bacterium; assembly: GCA_041606495.1. Taxonomy (GTDB): domain Bacteria; phylum Actinomycetota; class Actinomycetes; order Propionibacteriales; family Nocardioidaceae; genus Nocardioides_C. The sequence goes on along the minus strand of JBFIWG010000035.1, from coordinate 3,767 downwards.
GCACAACGTCATGTGTTAGCGCCGACCGCCGCGCAACGTCATACGTTTCGCGCGGTATAGCCCGCAGAAGGTATGACGCTGTGCGGGTCAGGCGTCGTCGAAGGGCGCGACCAGCGACTTGAGGAGGGAGGCCAGCTTCTTGTGGTCGGAGGTGTTGAGGCCGGCGAGGAGCTCCCGCTCACGCTCGAGCAGTCCCTCGAGCGCACCGTCGACCTTCGAGCGCCCGGCCGGTGTGAGCCGCACCAGCACGCCCCGGCGGTCGTTCGGGTCGGGCAGCCGCTCGACCAGGCCTCGCGCGACCAGCCGGTCCACCCGGTTGGTCATCGTGCCGCTGGTCACCAGGGTCTGCTTGATGAGCCGGCCGGGGGAGAGCTCGTACGGCGCGCCGGCCCGTCGCAGTGCGGCGAGGACGTCGAACTCCCACGACTCGATGCCGTGCTCGGCGAAGGCATGGCGGCGTGCCCCGTCGAGGTGGTGACTGAGCCGGCTGACCCGGCTGAGCACCTCCATCGGGCGCAGGTCGAGGTCATCGCGCTCTCGCTGCCAGGCCTCGACGATCCGGTCGACTTCATCCCTCATGCCTCCAGCCTAACCCGTCGAGATTCTTGACATCGAGATATTTAGACTCCAGGATCTATCTTGACGTCAAGATACCCGTGGAGGAGTGGAGATGGCGGCACACAGCTGGGACCCGGAGCGGTACCTCACCTATGCCGACGAGCGCGGTCGCCCGTTCGTCGACCTGCTCGCGCGCGTCGGTGCAGATGCGCCGGCAACGATCGTGGACCTCGGGTGCGGGCCGGGCAACCTGACCGCGATGCTGGCCCGCCGCTGGCCGGGCGCCGAGGTGGTCGGTCTGGACTCCTCGCCCGAGATGGTCGAGCGGGCGCAGGCCGCGCAACACCCCGGCGTCCGGTTCGAGGTGGCCGACCTGCGCGAGTGGCGGTCCCCCCGACCCGTCGACGTACTGCTGTCCAACGCGACGCTGCAGTGGGTGCCCGAGCATCTCGACCTGCTGCCCGACCTGGTGGCACAGGTGGCCCCGGGTGGCTGGTTCGCCTTCCAGGTCCCGGGCAACTTCGACCAGCCGAGCCACGCACTGCTGCACGCCCTGTCGACTGACGACCGCTTCGCGCGGTGCGTCGCCGGGGTCGCCCGGCCCGGCGCGCACGGTCCGGAGACCTACCTCGAGGCGCTGCTGGCCCTTGGCTGCCGTGTGGACGCGTGGGAGACGACGTACCTGCACCTGCTGCACGGTGAGGACCCGGTGTTCACGTGGGTCAGTGGGACCGGCGCGCGCCCGGTGCTGCAGGCGCTCCCGGACGATCTTCGCGCGGTGTTCGAACTGGAGTACAAGCAACTGCTCCGTGACGCTTACTCGGCAGGGGAGCGCGGCACTGTGCTTCCGTTCCGGCGCGTCTTCGCGGTTGCGCAGGTTCCGGCATGAGATTGCACCACGTCCAGGTCTCGTGCCCGGTCGGTGGCGAGGACGCCGCTCGACGCTTCTACGCCGACGCGCTCGGCTTGCCCGAGGTCGAGAAGCCTCCGGCGCTTGCCGCGCGGGGTGGCTGCTGGTTCCGTGGAGAGTCGGCGGAGATCCACGTCGGGGTCGAGGCAACCTTCGTGCCCGCTGTCAAGGCACACCCGGCGCTGCTGGTAGACGACATCGAGGGGCTTGCCGCAAGGGTGTCCGAGCACGGGTTTGCGGTGACCTGGGACCACGGCTTTCCGGGGCATCGGCGGTTCTACACAGCAGATGGCAACGGCAACCGGGTTGAGATTCTCGCTGAGGGGTAGCACCGTGTAGTGACGCACGTCACGGGGGGCTAGAGAACCTACGGCACCGTAGGTTACCGTGCAGAAGGTCGAGGTTGCGCAGCTGGCGTGGCCCGGAGGGAGTCCCCGTGAGTGCCAAGCCGATGACCCAGACCGAGATGTTGCTCGAGCTCGAGCAAGTCGTCGAGGAGAACCTCAACCGTCACCTGAAGGTGGCCAAGGAGTGGTTCCCGCACGAGTACGTCCCGTGGAGCGACGGCCGGAACTTCGACGGCCCGCTCAACGGCGATCCGTGGAGCCCTGAGGACGCACAGATGTCCGACGTGGCCAGGTCGTCGCTGATCGTGAACCTGCTGACCGAGGACAACCTGCCCAGCTACCACCACGAGATCGCCAGCCTCTTCGGGCGGGACGCAGCCTGGGGCGAGTGGGTGCATCGCTGGACCGCGGAGGAGGGGCGGCACGGCATCGCGATCCGGGACTACCTGCTGACCAGCCGGGCCGTGGACCCCGTGGAGCTCGAGCGGCTGCGGATGGACCACATGTCGACCGGCTACGAGTCCGCGCACAGCCAGGACCTGGTCCGGTCGCTGGCCTACGTGTCGTTCCAGGAGCTGGCCACGCGGGTCTCGCACCGCAACACCGGCAAGCTCACCGACGACCCGGTCGCGGACATGCTCCTCGCTCGGGTGGCCGCGGACGAGAACCTGCACATGGTCTTCTACCGGAACCTGTTGCACGGCGCTCTGCAGCTGGACCCAAACGAGACGATGCAGGCGATCCGTGACGTGGTCACCACGTTTGCGATGCCCGGGACCGACATCGCCGGCTTCCAGCGCAAGGCTGTCGAGATGGCGATCGCCGGTGTGTACGACCTGCGTCAGCACCGGGACGACGTGGTCGCGCCGGTGCTGCGTTTCTGGGGCGTCTTCGAGGTCGAGGGCCTGAACGCCGAGGGTGAGGCGGCGCGGACCGAGCTCGCCAACTTCATGGACAACCTGGAGAAGCAGGCCCTCCGCTTCGAGGAGAAGCGGGACACCCTCAAGGCTCGGATGGCCGCACGCGGGCGCTGACACACCGCTCGCGATTTCGGTGCTCTCGAAGGGGCGCGTTCGGCTGCAACGGCATCCCCTGAGGGGCTGTCAGCGTGCTTTGGCGACCAAATGAGGGCGTCGCCTCAGCCGCGTGAGGCCAGCAGCTTGCGGAGCAGGGCGGCCAGGCGCCTTCGCTCGGCCGGGGTGAGCGGTGCGAGGAGCTCTTCCTCGGCCGCCAGGTGCTCGACCACCGCTATGTCGATCGTGGTGAGTCCCTTCTTGGTGAGCCGGACTCGAACGCTACGACGGTCGTCGGGGTCCGGTTCGCGTACGACGAACCCGCCGGCCGCGAGCCGGTCGACCCTGCCGGTCATGCCGCCGGTGGTGACCATCACCGCCTCGGCGAGCTGACCCGGCGTCAGGGCAAAGGGCTCACCTGACCTGCGCAGCGTCGCGAGAACGTCGAAGTCTTGTGCGGTCAGCCCTCGAGGGGCGAGGCGGGACTCACTGGCGAAGCGCTGGGCGCGGCTCAGGCGGGCCATCCGGCCGAAGATGCCCATCGGTGACGGGTCGATGTCCGGGCGCTCGCGTCGCCACTGGTCCAGGATCGCGTCCACGCCGTCGTTGATCACGCTGACAGGTTATCTCGTCACTAAGAGACTTCAGCTCTCGCGGGCGACCGATCGCACCCTGGTCGCCTCACATCTCGCCGCGGCGAACCGGTCTAGCCACTTGGAATAAACCTTAGTGCTAAGACATTTAGCGGTAAGACATTCCGAGTGGAGGTAGCAATGACAAGCGCAGCGAGAGGAACCGCGTGGGGAGCGATCGCGCTGACCGCGCTCGGACCGGCGGCATGGGGTACGACCTACCTCGTCACCACGGAGTGGTTGCCGCCAGGCAGGCCGATGTTCGACGCGGCGGTCCGTGCCCTGCCCGCCGGCCTGCTGCTGGTGG
>JBFIWG010000034.1:0-16443 GCA_041606495.1 Nocardioidaceae bacterium | reverse complement strand
GAGGCCTCCCGCCACCACCTGGACCACTTCCTGGCACAGGCGCCGAGCTCGTAGGAGGACAGAGACATGCCCGTCGTCACCACCGTCGAGCAGCCCACGGCCGAGCTGCAGGAGATCTACGACAAGGCCGAAGCCCACTTCGGTCACGTTCCCAACTTCGTCAAGGCGCTCGCCCCCAATCCCGCGTTCTGTATCGCGATCACCCGGTTCCTGATCCAGGCTCTGGGGGAGGGCCGGGTCTCCTGGGAGTTCAAGGAGCTGGTGATCCTGAAGACCCTGCGCGCGACTGGTGCCTACTACAGCTATGGCGCGCACGAGAGGCTGGCGGCAGACCTGGGGAGCTCGCCCGACCGGATCGGCGACACCAACAACTCGCTGTGGCTGACCAGCCCCCACTTCTCCGATGCCGAGAAGGCGGTCTTCGCGCTCGTCGAGCAGATCGCGGTCGACGCCAACGACGTCGGCGACGACATCTGGAAGCCGTTGAAGGAGCACTGGGACGATGGCCAGCTGCTGGAGATCGCCTCGGTGATCAACACCTTCATCAACATCGGGCGGATGGGCGACACCCTGGGCGTCAGCGATCCTGTGCTCTTCTCCCGGCCGGTGACCTGATCGGAACGTGACCTCCCCGGAAGGGCGGTAGCGTTCCCCGCGTCCCGCCCAACCAGGAGGTCTCGCGTGCGTCGCTTCGTCGTCCGCTCGGTCGCCGCACTCTGCGGCGGCCTCGTCACACTGGTCGCGTTCGTGGTGTGGGCCGTGGGACAGGCGCAGTACCTCGAGGACTACTGCTTCACCCGGGTAACGCTGCCGCCGGGGGAGTACGGCATCAGGGGCCCGTACCTCGAAGGGTTCACCATCAGGTGTGTCTTCTCCGAGCACCCCGATGCAGTGGTCGCGGACCCCCTTCCGGCGCTGTGGCTGGTGGCCGCTGTGGGCGGCACGGCCCTGGCGCTCGGACTCATCTGGTTCACTGCGCGGCAACTCGAGCGAGATGACTCACGTCAAGCAGCTTGATGCTGCCGTAGCCGACCTCCACCAGCCCTGCGCCGACGAAGCGCTGGATGATGCGGTTCACCGACGGGCGGCGCACGCCGAGCATGGCGGCGAGCGTGCCCTGGGACAGGTCGACGATCCCACCGTGCTGCTCATCCAGCATGAGCTGCGCGATCTGGGACTCAAGCGACTTGCCGAGCAGGGTGGTCAGGCGTGAGTGCGAGCGGACCAACCGACCCGAGACGCTGGTCAGCCACCGTTTGCTCAGGGCGGGTCGCTCAGTGAGCAAGGCGTGGAACCGCTCGCGCGGCAGCAGCAGGCAGGCCGTGGGCTGCGAGGCCCGGGCCTCGTAGGGCATCGGCAGGCCCAGGAGCAGCTGGATGTCGCCGTCGACGTCACCCGGACGCAAGGTGGCGATGACGACTCGGCCGGCCCGGGCCGGCACGGCCAGCTCCAGCGCTCCGTCGCGAACGATCGTGACCGCTGCGGGCTCGTCACCGACCTTGTGCAGTGGTTCCCCGGTCTCGAGCGTCCGGGCCTGGAGGTACCGGGCGAGGGCGCCGACATCCTCCTTCTGCAGGGGGGCGGTCTCGGCTCGGCCGACACAGCGCGAGACCCACAGTGCGTCACGCAGCGCGTCGGTCTCGGCTCTGCTCACCTTCGTCCCCCTCGGTTGGCGGGGTCACGGCTCAACTGTCAGGCAGGTGACAGCCTAGGCGGCCCATCTCAGTCGGGCGACCCCAGTTTTCGGGATCCGTGGCCCACATGAGGTGTTGGCCAGGGCTGAGTGGGAACAACGATAGAAGTAGTTGCGTTGTCAACTACTAGCTCACCCAAACCAGGAGGTTCTATCTCAATGGCACGCATTCCCGTCCACTCAGTTCACACCGCTCCCGAGCACAGCCGTGATGAGCTCAAGCAGCTCGAGGCCACGTTCGGGAAGGTCCTGAACATCCACGGGGCGATGGCCACCTCGCCGGTAGTCCTGCAGTCCTACGTGGCGCTGCAGCAGGTCATCGGCGACTACGGGACCTTCGACGGTGCCACCCGTGAGGCGATCGCGCTCGCCGTGGCCAACGTCGACGAGTGCTCCTACTGCCAGGCAGCCCACACCGCCGGCGCCAAGGCAGCGGGTCTCAGCGAGGAGCAGACGGTCAAGATCCGTCGCGGCGAGGTCGACTTCGACGCGAAGCTGGACGCCCTGCTGACCCTGGTCCGTGAGGCCGCCGCCAACAAGGGCAACGTCGAGGACGCCACCTGGCAGCAGGGTCTCGACGCCGGCTGGACCGAGGAGGACCTCACCGAGGCTTCGATCCACATCACGTTGAACCTGTTCACCAACTACTTCAACCACATGGTCGAGACCGACCTGGACCTGCCGGCAGCCCCAGCGCTGTAGCGCAGGACCGGGGCCGCGCCCGCCCCGTTCGTTGCCACGCCACAGGCCCGCTCAGACCCGAGCGGGCCTGCGGCGTCATGGCGCCTAGAGCAGGTCCTTGAGACCCGCGTAGCCGTTCTCGGCCAGGCGTCGACCGGAGAGGTCGAAGTAGTCGCCCTCAGCGGTGACACCGAGGCCGTCGACGAGCCGGTTCATGAGGTTGAAGAGGGCGCACACGGACACCGCGTCGTGCAACGCCCGCTCGTCCCAACCCGCGTCGAGCACGGCTTGAGCCTCGCGCGGCGTGACCTGGGCCGGCGTACGTGTCAGCTTGCCGACGTACCTCAGCAGTGGGCGCATGCGTTCCTCGACCGGGGCGGTTTCCACGTCCTCGACGAGCGCAGCCAAGGTCTCCTCACTGATCCCGAAGGTCTCCGCGGTCACCTGGTGCACGCCGAAGCAGTAGGTGCAGGAGTTCAGCCCCGAGACGTACGCCGCGATCAGCTCCCGCTCGCCGACGGTGAGGGACGAGTCGCCGCGCATCAACGCCTCGTGGTAGTCGAGGAGCGGAGCCGCCGTAGCCGGAAAGGCGCGGAACACGTCGAGCAGGCGGGCGTCGTCGGGCAGAGAGGGCAGGTTGGTCATCGGGTTGCAGTCTGCCTCAGTCACCGGCCTCCTCGGCCATCCGCTCCACGTCGAGGATCGTGAACTTGCCGCGGCCCAGCCGGAGCAGCCCGCGGTCGGCGTACTCACCGAGCACCTTGGTGGCGGTCTCCCGCGACGTGCCGGTCAGCGCGGCGATCTGCTCGTGGGTCAGGGAGACCTGGACGCCGCGTCCGAGCGGTCGCCTCTGCTGCTCGTCCGCGAGCAGGACCAGGGTGGACGCGATCCGTTGCGGCACGCTCTTGAACACGGTGTCCGAGAGCCGGCGCTCGAGCTGGGAGACCCGGTTGCCGAGGATCTCCGAGATCCGGGCCGCGATCCGGGCGTCGGAGAGCAGGAACCGGTGCACGTCGCTGCGGCTCATCACACACACGGTTACCTCGTCGAGCGCCTCGGCGAAGTTGTCGTGCATCTGCTGGCCGAGCAGGACCATCTCGCCGAAGATCATCCCCGGCGTGATGATCGCGGTCGTCAACGCGCGCCCGTCGGCGGAGACCCGGAAGATGCGGACGCGACCCTTCTTGAGGATGAAGAGCCGCTCCATCGGCTGCGGCGGCGAGTAGAGGAGCTCGCCCGAGCTGAACTGCTGCATGGGTGCCGCGGCGGCGATGACCCCCATCTCGGCTTCGGAGAGGTCGGCGAAGATGTCCACCTCGGACATGCAGAACAGGTCTTCGGCGGCCTGGCCCCGGCGCTCCACGTCAGCTGTCTCCTCACGGCGACCGGGCGCCCACGGCGCTGTGCCCTGGTCCTTGAGGTCGTCCAGTCTGCTTACCAGACAGTATGACTCCGGTCCCCACACCTGCTTGGGTGGCGCGAGCGCAGGGATCTGCTGGTCGTCGGCGTGCATGTCAGTCACCCAGCTCGCGAAGCGCATCCTCGATTGCGCGGTGGAACGTCGGGTAGGCGTAGATCATCGTGCGGAGCTCGCTGATCGGCACCCGGCCGTGGACCGCGACCGACAGGGCGCCGAGCACCTCGCCACCGTGCGGCCCCGCGGACGTCGCTCCCACCAGGACTCCCGCCTCGCGGTCGGCGACGAGCTTGACCAGGCCCTCATTGCCGGCCTTGTGGATCCAGCCTCGCGCGGAGGACGGCACCTGCGCGATCGCCGTGCGCACCTCGATGCCCTTCTCGCGGGCCTGGTGCTCGGTGAGGCCGACGCTGCCTACCTCAGGATCGGTGAAGGTAACCCGCGGCACGGCCCGGTAGTCGGCGCCCGGACCCGGCTGCTCGAGGATGTCGCGGACCACGATCGGTGCCTGGTACGTCGCGACATGGGTGAACGCTCCGTGCCCGGTCACGTCCCCCACGGCCCAGAGCTTCTCGTCGACCCGCATCCGTTCGTCGACGGCGAGGGCCTTGGCCTCAGGGTCGAGACCGACCGTGTCCACTCCGAGATCACGCAGGTCGATCCGTCGGCCGGTGGCGACGAGCAGCTTCTCGGCGGTCAGCGACCGGCCGCCAACCTCGACGGTGAAGGTGTTGTCGGCGTACGACACGCGCTCGGCGGCCGCGCCGGTGTGCACCACGATGCCCTCGTCGGCAAGAGTGCTCTCGATCAGCTCCGATGCCTCGGGCTCCTCACCGGGCAGCAGCCGCTCCATCGCCTCGACGACGGTCACCGTGACCCCGAACCGGGAGTACACCTGAGCCAGCTCCAACCCGATCGCCCCGCCGCCGAGCACCAGCATCGACGAGGGCAGCGAGGTCGCCTCGACGGCCTCCCGGTTGGTCCAGTACGGCGTCCCGGCCAGCCCGGGCACGGGAGGTACGACGGGCACGGTGCCGGTCGCGAGCACGATGCCGCGACGCGCCTCGACCTCGAGACCATCGACCGTGACGCGGCCCGGGCCGGCGAAGCGGGCGCGGCCGCGAACGAAGTGCCCACCCTGGTCGGTGAACCGGTCCACGGCGACCTGGTCGTTCCAGTCGTCGGTGGCCTCGGCCCGGATCCGGCGCGCGACCTCGGCCCAGTCCGGTTCGACGGTCGACTTGCCCGCGATGCCGTCGACGCGTCGGGTCTCGGCGATCAGGTTGGCGGCACGGATCATCATCTTGCTCGGGATGCAGCCCCAGTAGGGGCACTCGCCTCCGACGAGCTTGTCCTCGATGCCGACGACCTCGAGGCCTGCCTTGGCCAGCTCGCCGGCGACGGCCTCGCCGCCCACACCCATTCCGATGACGACGACGTCAACGGTCCTTTGGTCCTGCTCTGTCATCGTGGGCTCCTTCAGGCGCTGACGGCGCCGTCGTGGTCGTCGTACTCGATCTGCACCCCGCCGTAGAACGCGACCCGGTCACGGACCTTGCGCGCGATGATCAGCGGGTTCTCGTAGGTCCAGGCGGCGTCGGGGTACGCCACGCCGTCGACGGTGAGGTCGTAGTAGGACGCGACCCCCTTCCAGGGGCATCGCGTGTGGGTGTCGCTGGGGGTGAAGTACTCCATCGCCAGCGAGCTCGTGGGGAAGTAGTGGTTGCCCTCGACCACGATCGTGTCGTCGCTCTCGGCGACCACGACACCGTTCCAGATCGCTCGCAACATGACCTCAACTTCCCTTCGCCGCCGTGTGTACTCCCGAACCTAGGAAGAAATGCAGACGCCTTCCGTGAGCGCGGTCACCGAACGCGCAGGATCGCCGACCTGAGGATGATGGGGTCAGTCCCCGACGGAAGCAGCCCCCGCGTGTCCACCAGAGAGCCAGAGTCCACGGTCACCGAGCCGACGTCGGCCCCGATCCCGGTGTGGCGGGTCGGCATCGTCGGTGGGCTGGTCGGGATCATGTGCTGCGTAGGTCCCACGGTGCTCGCACTCTTGGGGATCGTCAGTGCAGGCACGGCTTTTGTCTGGGCCACGGACCTGTACGACGGCTACGCCTGGTGGTTCCGGCTGGCCGGGCTAGCGGTGATGGCGGTGCTGGTGTGGGTGATCCTCAAACGCCGGAACATGTGCTCGCTGCGTGGTGCGGTGAGCGTACGCCGGAGGCTGGCGGCGCTGCTCGTGATAGCGATCGCGACCTACGTGTCTCTCTACGCGCTGACCACCTGGCTGGGGACTTTCGCCTGACTCCTGCCGGGTGTTCGCGATGCCGAGGCGGCATGCCACTCACTCTGAGGGGAGCGGATGGCCAGAGGTGTCGTGGGACTCCGCGGGCGAGGACCACCGTCCAGCACGCACCGCAGCCAGGATCTCGGCGGCCCGGTCGTCGGCGGCCGCCCTGTCCGGCAGCGTCTCGACGTACCCGGGAACCATCCCCCTCAGCTCCTCGGAGAAGACGTGCTCACGCATCCGACGCATCCAGCGGTACCGGGGGTTCTCCCCCGACCAGCCGGGCACAGAGCGGACCCGCCGGGGGACGCCGTCCGGACCGACCAGGCTGTCGCTGGGGAAGACCGCATGCGGGTCCGCCGCTCTGACGGAGTAGTCCTGCACGACGACGAGCCACTCCTTGCGTCCGTGGGCGAGGTAGGAGAGCCAGCGCACGAAGCGGAGCACCATCTCGATCGTTCCGATGATCATGCAACCAGGCTCGGACCTCGCGTTCTCGCCCGCGACGGGCGATCGTCCTCAGCCGTTGGGACCTTGGGCCTGGGAGATCCGATCTGGCCAACGGTCCGTCTAGCTCGTCGCTGGCTTCTACGGGCCGTCGGCCCCAACCGGCCCAGCCTTAAGGCTCGGCCGCTCAGGAGGCGACGTTCTGGCACTCGTTGCTGTAGGCCGCCGACTCGATGACGTGTCGGGGCCGCCTGACAGTTCCCGCGGCCAAGCCCGCGTGTCGCACCAGCGCCGCCACGAACTCGGCCAGCGCATCATCGAGGTCAGCGTCCCGAAGCCGACCGTCGTCATCGAATGCCTGGTGGGCGCGCGCCAGCGGGAACTCCCTCTCCAGCACGTCCGCGCCGATCGCGCCGAGAACCTTGCGGACGTCGGCCTGGGCACGCACTGCTCCGAACCTTCCGGGGCTGGCGCCGAGCACCGCAGCCGGCTTGTCGGCGAGCACGCTGCGGCCGGCGGGACGAGAGGCCCAGTCCAGGGCGTTCTTGAGCACGCCCGGCATCGAGCTGTTGTACTCGGGGGAGGCAAACAGGAGCACATCAGCTGAATCGATGGCTGCCCTCAGGGCCGTCACCGCGGAAGGCGTGTCATTCTCGCGGTCCTGGGAGAAGTGCGGAATCTCGCCAAGCTGGTCGAAGGTCTCGAACCGGATCCCGTCGGGCACTTTGCAACCGGCGCGAGCGAGGAGTCGGGTATTGAAGGAGCCGCGGCGCAGGCTCCCGCTGATTCCGATGAGCACTCGCGGTTCGGGGGACATGAGGTGATCGTACAAGCGGGCGTGGTTGCCTCCCCCGACCTTCAGCGGCTCGCCCGCACGCCTCCGCCGGGGGTGACCTCGGCCTCACCCGAGATCGCGGCTCGCAGGCTCGGGGTGGCCTGCAGGACGACGATGTCGGCGGGCATCTCGATGTCGGCCTCTTCGAGTGCGGTCTTCACCGCTCGGATAGCGGTGTCCAGGGCTAGTACGACGTCGTGCTGGTGCGGGTCGCACCAGAAGCGGGCCTCGATGTCGACGGTGGAGACCCCCAACTGAGTGACGATCGCTTCCGGCTCCGGGGTGTTGTCGAGGTGGGGGATCGCCTCGCCGAGCGCGCGCTCGATGATCCGGCAGGCCTCGCCGGCGTCGTTCTCGTAGGCGACTCCGACCACGAAGGCCATCCGACGCTTGTCGAAGTGCGTACGCACCGTGATGACCGACATGTAGACGTCGCGGTTGGGGATCAGCACCAGCTGTCCGTCGAAGGTCTTGAGCCGGGTTTCGCGGATGGTGATCGCCTGGACCGTGCCGGCGACCTCGCCCACGTCGATCTGGTCACCAGAGCGGAACGGCTGGCGCAGGATCAGCAGCAGTCCGGCGAGCAGGTTCTCCAAGATGTCCTTGAACGCGAAGCCCGCAGCCACGGAGAAGAAGCCGAGGCCGGCGAGCATGTCCACCGGCTGCACCGACGGGAAGACCACCACGATCGCGATGATCACGGAGAACGCCAGGAGCATCCACCCGGCGAGCTTGCTCATCACGGTCGTGAAGCTCGGAGTCTGATGCGGTGCCAATGCACGCTTCAGGGCCCAGCGCAGAGCTCGCGAGAGCACGTAGCCGACCAGGACAATCGCGACGGCGAACAGCACCCGGGGCGCGGCGTCGCCGATGGAGGTGAGCAGGTCGAAGTCCGTGAGTCGCATGCGAGCACGGTAGCCCTCGCAGGCGCGGCAACTGGACAAGTGCGGTGCCCTCGACCGCGTCGGCAAGGCAGGTGAAGCGGGTGGGCTGGGTCAGCCGACGACCGAGTCCTCGGACTTCGTCGTCGAGCGCCTGCGGAACAGACCCGCAAGCGTTGCCGCGAGCACCACCGCGCCGAGCGCGATGACGAACCCGAGGGCACCGATCGACTGCACGAGGCCGGACAGCCACTGCTGGATGTCGGCAGCGGCGTCGATGACCGGATCCTGCGCTTCTGCCCCGTTCAGCACCCGGATCTCCCAGAGCCCGTAGTAGGCGACGTAGGCACCGATCACCGCCAGGAGCGTGCCGCCCAGCCGCGGCACGAACCTGCCCGCGCTACGCATCCGACCGACCAGCGACTTGCGGGCCAGCGCGACGGCGACCGCCGCGGTTCCCACAACCAGGCCCATGCCCCCGGCGTAGGCGAGGAAAAGGATGGAGCCGGAGAGGACAGAGTCGGCCCGGAACGCCGAGACCACGACTGCGAGGAACGGCGCGATCGTGCAGGACAGGGACGCGATCGCGTAGGAGACGCCGAAGCCGAACATCGACCGCGCGGACCGGGTGATCGGTGCGCCGCCGCGGGAGCCGATGCGCGGGACCCCCAGCGTCTTGCCGGCGAGCAGCCAGATCCCGATGCCGAGCAGTACGACGCCCACGACGATGGTGAACCAGGGGAGGTACTGCTGGACCGACGAGGCCAGCGGGGAGATGACCAGCCCGAAGACGGCGAACACTGCCGCGAACCCCGCGGTCATGACGGCCGTCATCTTCAGGGCGCGGGCGACCGCGACCGTGCGGCTGGGGTCGTCACCCGAGACCAGCAACGTCAGGTAGGCCGGCAGCAGGGCGAAGCCGCACGGGTTCAGGGCGGCGAGCATGCCCGCGCCGAGAGCCAGGGCCAGGGCACCGTCGAACATGTCAGCCCACGAGCTCCGAGACCCGCTCGGCAAGGACCGCGTCGTCCATGTAGCCGTCGGCCACGACGTGACCGTCGGCGTCGAGCACGAGGTAGGTGCTCTGCGCCTGCACGCCGAAGTGCTTCCAGATCTCGCCCTTGGGGTCGATCAGGTGGAGGGGCCCATCGACCTGATCGGCGAAGTCGCGGATGTCCTGTGGTGCGGACAGCCCGCCCACACCGACCACGGCGACCTCACCGTCGTACTCCTTGGCCAGCGTGCTGACCCCTCCCGCCTGGGCACGACAGGTCGGGCACCAGGGAGCCCAGAACCACAGCACGGCCGGCTTGCCGGCGAGTGACTCACCCTCGAACGTTCCCCCGTCGAGGGTTTCGGAGGTAAAGGCGAGGTCGGCTACCTCGGCGTTCGCCGTCGGTGCGGCTGCAGCATCCTCGGCCGCCTGACCATCGGTCGAGCAGCTGCTGAGCAGCAACGCCGCGGTCACGAGCAGCGCCGCGAGAGCCTTCACACGCATTCCCAGTCCTCCGTCATCTCGGTTCCAGACTAGTTTGGCCGTGGTTGACCGGGTCGTTCAGTGACGGCGCTTACGGTTCCCTTACCCCGCCCCGGCGCAGACTCGCCACATGGCCTTCGACTCCGGAGGGTGAGGACATGGCGCACAGAGCTGGACTCCTGCTCACAGCGGGACTGCTGACACTCCTGACTGCCTGCGGCGGTGGGGTGACCGAGCCTGCGGGGGTGATCGACCCGGAGCAACCGTCCCCGAGCGCCCGGGAGGGGAACATCTCGGCCCTCGATCACCTGGTCCACGACAGCTTCCCACCTCCACTGATCGACCCGGGTGACGTCCTCAGGGGTGGACCCCCTCCGGACGGGATACCCGCGATCGATGACCCCAAGTTCCAGAAGGCCAAGAACGTGGACTGGCTCGGTGACAGCGAGCCGGTCATCTCCCTGACCGTCAACGACGAGACCCGTGCCTACCCGCTGCAGGTGATGACCTGGCACGAGATCGTCAACGACACCGTCGGCGGTGTGCCGGTTGCGGTGACCTACTGCCCCCTGTGCAACTCGGGTGTCGCGTTCGAGCGAGAGGCGGCGGACCGTGTGCTGACCTTCGGCACCTCGGGCATGCTCTACGTGGACAACCTTGTGATGTACGACCGGCAGACCGAGTCGCTGTGGCCGCAGCTGACCGGCCAGGCATCGATCGGCGTGCTGACCGGGACCCAGCTCAAGGCGATCCCGATGGGGACCGTTGCCTGGAGCGACTTCAGCCAGGCCTTCCCGGAGTCGCTGGTGCTGACCCGCGAGACCGGGCACGACCGGCCCTACGGTCGGAACCCCTACACCGGCTACGACAACCCCGAGAGCGGTCTGATCTTCCCGCTGCCCGAGGGAGTCGAGGACGACCGGCTCGCGGTCAAGGAACGCGTGATCGGGGTCGCCAACGGTGACGAGGCCACCGCGGTCGTGCGCCGGTCACTGGTCGGCAAGGACCCGGTCGCCCTGAACGTCGGCGGCCAGGACCTGGTCGTGTGGCACCAGCCAGGGCAGTCCTCGGCCCTCGACTCGCCCGAGATCCGTGAAGGCAACGACATCGGGAGCGTCGGGGTCTTCGAGTCCACGCTTGGCGACCGCAAGCTCACCTTCGAGGCTGCGGGGAAGGGCTTCCGCGACCTTGAGACCGGGTCACGGTGGAACCTCCTCGGCCAGGCCGTGAGCGGTGAGCTGAAGGGCGAGCGGCTGGCGTCGTACGAGCACCTCGACACCTTCTGGTTCTCCTGGGTCGCCTTCAACCCGGAGACCGACTTGGTCGTTGCGTGACTTCTGTGGCGACGAGTCGCGAGGATGGCCTGATGTGGATCAGGTCCGTGTGGCGCAGGTTCGAGCAGGCGACCCGACCCGTGCACCCGGTGACGCGCGAGGTCTTGCGGGAGCGCTGGGCGGCCCTGCCCGAATCCGCGCGAACGCCTGAGCAGATCGTCGGGCGCCACGGGATCGGCTGCGAGGGAACCCACGGGGTCTTCCCGAAGTGCAACCTCACCTGCACGCCGTGCTACCACTCCAAGGACGCCAACAAGGTCCGGGTCGACGGTGCTCACACGCTGCGCGAGGTCGAGGCACAGATGGCCCTGCTCGAGCAGCGCCGCGGCCCCCGCGCGCACGCCCAGCTGATCGGCGGGGAGGTGAGTCTTCTGGCGCCCGACGACCATGCCGCGGTGCTCTCCGCAATGCGTGCCCACGGTCGGGAACCGATGTCGATGACTCACGGCGACTTCGACGCGGAGTACCTACGTGCGCTTGCCCTGGACCATGATGGCCGGCCGCGGTTCCGCCGGGTGTCCTTCGCCGCGCACTTCGACTCACTCATGCGCGGGCGTGCCGGCATCCCCCGGCCGCACACTGAAGCCGAGCTGAACCCGTACCGCCAGCGGTTCGTGGCGATGTTCCAGGACCTCCGGCGCGAGCACGGCATCCGCTCCTACCTCGCCCACAACATGACGGTCACCCCGCAGAACCTCGACGAGGTGGCCGGGGTCGCCCGCGACGTCACGGGGATGGGCTTCTCGATGCTCTCCTTCCAGCCGGCCGCCTTCGTGGGCGACGAGCGACGTTGGAAGGGCGACTACCGCTCGGTCGGCATCGACGACGTGTGGCAGCGGCTCGAGGCCGGACTCGGTCAGAAGGTCGCGTGGGAGGCGCTGCACTTCGGTGACACACGCTGCAACCGGTCCGCGTTCGGCTTCATGGTCGGCAAGCGCTGGGTGCCACTGCTCGACGCGAAGTCCTCCGTGGACCTGCGGCTGCGCGACCGGTTCTTCGCCCACGTCGGCGGCCTCAACTTCGGGGGCACGCCGCCGGTGCTGCTGGCGGGCAAGCTGGTCCGGGTGCTGGCGCGGCACCCAGGGGATGTCGCCGTGGTGCTGTCCTGGGCTCGTGGAGCACTGCGCCGGTCCGGCGGCCTCGTGCGCTTCGCGGCCGCGCTTCTCTCCGGCCAGGTGCGCCCGATGACTTTCGTAGTGCACAGCTTCATGGACGCCGCGGACGTCGCGCCGGCGTGGGACCTGATGCGCCGTGGCGAGGTCGCCGACGATCCCGCCGTACGCGCGACCCAGGAGCGGCTGTCGGCGTGCACCTACGCGATGGCGCACCCGGAGACCGGCGAGCTGGTCCCGGCCTGCGTCCAGCACTCGGTGCTCGACCCGGGTGAGAACGCGCAGCTGCGCAAGTTGCTGCCGCTCACCGTCGTGCGCTGAGCCGTCAGTCTCCTGCCGCCCTGCGCGGTTCCTCGCTGTCCGTGTCCACCGTGTGGGTGCCCCCGCCCGGGTCGGGCGCCGGAGCCGTGTCATGGGGTACGACGGCCAGGGCGTGCGGCGGCACCAGCAACCCGACCCGCTGTCCCTCGCCGACCGGATAGCCCGGCGCGATCTCCGCATGCACCTGCACCGACGTCGTGTCCGGGGCATCGTCGTCGACGTCGATCGTGAGCAGCTTGCGGGCGCCGACCGGGCTGACCTTCGTAACGGTGCCGCGCGCGGTGATCTCGGGGTCGTCGCCGTCGCTGACCTGGACCGACTCGTGGCGGAAGACCAGCACGCCCGGCCCCGGCTCGACCCGCACATCGACGGGCAGCGCCAAGGCCCCGAGCGCTGAGTCGAAGTGGTGCCCTCTAACCACGCCGGGAACCTCGTTGCGGCCGCCCATCAACCTGGCCACGGTCAACGACACCGGTCGGCTGTAGATCCTCTCCACAGGGTCGTGCTGCACCAGTCTGCCTTCGGAGACCACCGCCACGGTGTCGGCGAGCGCGGCTGCCTCGGCCTGGTCGTGCGTGACCAGGACGATGGTCGGGTCCAGAGCCTCCCGGACCTGGCGGAGCAGGTCGTGCATGTCCGCGCGCAGCGCTGCGTCGAGGGCACTGAAGGGTTCGTCGAGGAGCAGCACCCTGGGCTCGGCGGCCATCGCCCGCGCCAGGGCGACCCTCTGCTCCTGCCCGCCGGACAGCTCGCCGGGCCGTCGGTCGCCGAGGCCGGAGAGCTGGACCAGGTCGAGGTACTCGGCGGCCTCGCTGCGGGCGCGACGACGCGAGGTGCCCTGGACCCGCGCCGGGAAGGCGATGTTGTCGAGCACGCTCAGGTGCGGAAACAGCAGCGGCCGTTGGAAGACCATCGCCATGCCGCGCGCCTCGGGTGCGACCTCGAGGACGCTGGCGCCATCGAGCAGCACGTCCCCGGAGTCCGGTCGCTCCAGGCCACTCGCGAGCCGCAGCACGGTGGTCTTGCCGGACCCCGACGGACCCACGATCGCGACGCACGAGCCAGCCGCGACGGTCAGGTCGAAGTCACTGAGTGCCGGTGGCGAGCCGCCCCCGAAGTCGCGGCTCAGGCCGCGCAGGGTCAGGTGGGCGCTCATGCTGCTCCTTCGGTCAGGGGGACTTGCGAGGCTGATCTTGTACGACGGGGCCGACGCCGCCGGTGGAGCAGGCCGATGGCCGCGAGCAGCAGGGCCGGCGGCACCAGCGCGACCACCGAGAGCGTCGCGACGGTCTGCTCGTTGCCGGTGCCCGAGGCCGCGGACGCGACGAGGACAGGCAGGGTCACCAGGCGTCCACCGCCGATCAGGAGGGTGACGATGTAGTCGCTCCACCCGACCAGGAAGGCAAGGAACGTCGCGCCCGCGATGCCAGGTGCCAGCAGCGGCAGGCGAACCCGCCACAGGACGTCACTACGGGAGGCTCCCAGCGTCCTCGCCTCGTCCTCGAAGGCGAAGTCGTAGCTGCCGTAGGCGACGCGCATCAGGTAGGTGGTGTAGGGCAGGGCCGCGACCACTAGCACCAGCGCGATCCCGACGGCACCGGGGACCCGGAGCCGCAGGAGCATCACGTCCAGGCCCATCACGATCGCGAAGAGCGGCAGGGCGACCGGCGCGAGCAGCAGTGCCGAGGCCAGCCGTGGCCAGGGCACCTCGGCGCGCGCCAGAGCGCGAGCGGCCAGTGCGCCGGCGGGGGTGGCCAGCGCCGCGACCACGGACCCCAGGGCCAGGGACCGAAGGAACGCTGCCGGCCCGCCGGCGTCGACGGCGTCGGTGAGCCCGCGTGCGCCCCATTCCTGGGGCAGTCGGCCCGGGTAGCTCCACGTGTCCGCGGCGGCCCAGAGCACCAGCGGCAGCAGTGGTGCGAGGAACCAGATCACCAGCGCGGCGACCACCAGCGGCCGCAGGCCAGTCCTCCGCCCGGTCACCGCCACGCCGCCATCCGCCGCAGCAGAGCCAGGGCTGCCAACGCCGCCGCCCCGGAGATCGCCGTGGTGATCACCGCGATGGCCATGGCCTCGGGTCGTGCGGCCAGGTCTGTGGAGGTGAACAGTCGGTAGGACATCACCGGCAGTGGCTCGGGGTACGCCGGACCGAGCAGCCAGGCCACCTCGTAGGAGCCGAGGGTGTACACGAACGTGATCGCCGAGGAGGCCAGGAGCGCCGGTCCGGCCAGTGGCAGCGTCACGTGGCGGAACCGGGCCCACCGGCCGGCGCCGAGCAGGGCGGCGGTCTCGTGGTAGCCGGCCACCCGGGTCGCCAGCGCAGCGGTCACCACGAGCGCGACGAAGGCCGACTCCTTCCATGCGTACTCCAGCACCACCGCCGTCGGCCAGCGCCCGGCGACCAGGCTCGGCCAGGCGTCGGAGGGGACCCCGAGCCAGCGCGCGAGCAGGCCGCCGTCGGCGAGCATCAGCCCGACCGAGGCAGCCCCGACCAGGTGCGGGATCGGGATCGGTGAGGCTGCCACGGCCGAGAGCAGTCGACCGCCCCGGCGAGATCCGACGAGTGTCAGGGCCGCGGCCAGTCCGACCGCTGCGGCGAGCAGAGTCGAGGCGGTCGCGATGACCAGGGACAGCAACGTGGCGTCGAGGACGTCGCCGTTGCCGGCGTACCCGGCGAAGCTGAGCCGTGGCTGGCCGAACAGCGGCATCAGGCCGAGGCTCTGCAGGATCGTCGCACCGAGCCCGGCGATCAGCACGAACAGGATCGGCACGATCGCCGGGGCCACGAGCAGCAGGCCTCGCCAGGGCCGGGCTCGGGTCGAGTGCGCGAGCATTGTCACTGCGAGGGCGCCAGGACGTTCCGGCGCCAGCCCTCGTCGAGCCTCGGCACCCAGGCCGAGGAGAGCTCGGGGTTCGCGTTGCGGGAGAGCTCGGGGTACGGCGGCACCACCGGTGACTGTGGCAGCTCGGCGAACCGTCTCCGGTCGCGCTCGGGCAGCCGGTCCACGTCGAGCACCGTGAACTGCCCCCAGACATCCGGGTCTGCCTTCGCCAGCTGCTGGTCGGGCGAGAGCGCGAGGTTGGCGACCACCATGGCGCCGGCGTCGTTCCCGGAGGTGGAGGGGATGGCCAGGAAGCTGGCGTTGCCGACGGTCCCCTCGTCGAGGGTCAGCACGCGAGTGGTCGTGGGGAACGTGCCCTTCGCCACCAGGTCGGTCAAGGTCGCCGGCCCGTACGTCATGGTCATGTCCACCTGGCCCTCGGCGAAGAGCTTGTCCAGCGCCACCGAGTCGCGGGGGTAGGTCCGGCCGCCTCGCCACAATGAGGGCGCGATCTCAAGCAGCCTTGACCAGAGGGCCGGGGTCAGCTCGTCGAACGCCTCCTCGTGGTACTCCGCGGGGACGTTCTGGTGCCCCCCGGAGACGCTGTAGAGCGCCTGACGGACGAAGACGGAGCCGGTGAAGTCCGGCGGGGCGGGGTAGGTGAAGCGTCCCGGGTTGGCCTCGACCCAGTCCAGGACGCCCTCGAGCGTCCTCGGCGGGTCGCTCACCTTCGCCGAGTCGTAGACCAGCGTGAACTGGGCCTTGTGCCAGGGCGCTTCGCAGCCGGCGACCTCGGTGCCGAAGTCCTCGCTGAGCAGCGGGTCCGCGGGGTCGGTGAACCGCATGTTGGGGAGCACCGACGACCAGCCGCACCTCCACGCCCCCGCCTGCCGGCCGGTCGCGAAGTTGTCGCCGTTGACCCAGACCAGGTCGACGGCGCCGTCGGTGCGCCCCGCCTGCCGCTCGGCCAGGATCCGGTTGATCGCCTCCTTGGTGTCCGCGACCGGGACCCTGCGCAGGGTGACCCCTTCCTCCTTCGCCGCCGGCGCGAGCACCTCGACGACGTACGCGGTCCCGCTCGGGTCCCCGCCCCACATCCACAGCGACCCTGTCTGGCCCCGGGCCTCT
>JBFIWG010000033.1:0-16953 GCA_041606495.1 Nocardioidaceae bacterium | reverse complement strand
CTTGTCGATGTCGTTGCCGGCGCCCGTGGTGGGGTCGTGGAAGACCATCTCCTCGGCGGCGCGACCGCCGAGCATGTAGGCGAGCTTGTCCAACATCTCCGAGCGGGTCTGGGAGTACTTGTCCTCGTCGGGGAGCACCATCGTGTAGCCGAGGGCGCGGCCGCGCGGGAGGATCGTGACCTTGTGAACCGGGTCCGTGCCCGGCAGTGCTGCGGCGACCAGGGCGTGCCCACCCTCGTGGTACGCCGTGATCAGCTTCTCCTTCTCGCTCATCAGCCGGGTCCGCTTCTGCGGTCCGGCGATGACCCGGTCGATCGCCTCGTCGAGCGCGTCGTCGTCGATCAGCTTTCCGTTCTGGCGAGCGGTGAGCAGCGCGGCCTCGTTGAGCACGTTGGCCAGGTCGGCACCCGTGAAGCCGGGGGTACGACGGGCAACGGAGAGCAGGTCGACGTCAGGGGCCATCGGCTTGCCACGAGAGTGCACCTCGAGGATCTTGCGACGACCGGAGAGGTCGGGAGCCTCGACGCCGATCTGCCGGTCGAAGCGGCCGGGACGCAAGAGGGCCGGGTCGAGGATGTCGGGACGGTTCGTCGCGGCAATGAGGATGACACCGCCACGCACGTCGAAGCCGTCCATCTCGACCAGCAGCTGGTTCAGGGTCTGCTCGCGCTCGTCGTGCCCGCCCCCCATGCCGGCGCCGCGGTGGCGACCGACGGCATCGATCTCGTCGATGAAGACGATGGCCGGAGCGTTCTCCTTGGCCTGCTCGAAGAGGTCGCGGACCCGGGAGGCACCGACGCCGACGAACATCTCGACGAAGTCCGAGCCGGAGATCGAGTAGAACGGCACGCCGGCCTCACCGGCGACCGCACGGGCGAGCAGGGTCTTGCCGGTGCCGGGCGGGCCGTAGAGCAGGACGCCCTTGGGGATCTTGGCGCCGACGGCCTGGAACTTGGCGGGCTCCTGGAGGAACTCCTTGATCTCGCCGAGCTCCTCGATGGCCTCCTGGCAACCGGCGACATCGGAGAAGGTCGTCTTCGGCATGTCCTTGCTGATCAGCTTCGCCTTGGACTTGGCGAACTGCATGACACGGCCGCCGCCGCCCTGGACCTGGTTCATCAGGAACAGGAACAACAGGATGATCAGGGCGAACGGAAGAAGAGTGGCAAGGATGGAGCCGAGCAGGCTGGGGCGCGGGACCTCGACGTCGAACTTCTCGATGTTGCCGGCGTTGACCTGCTTCTCGGCGAGGTTGACGAGGTCGCGCTGCTGACCGGTCACCCATGAGGCGATCTTCTTCTCACCGCCGTCAAGGGTGACCCGGATCTCCTGGTCACCGTCGACGAACAGCACGCTCTCGACCGTGTCGCCCTCGAGCAGGTCGACCATCGACGAGGTCTCGACCTCGTCGTAACCACCGTTCGGGGCGAGGTACTGCAGTGCAACGAGCACGCCGACCACGGCTACGACGATCCACAACCAGGGACCTCGGAAAATGCGTTTCACGTCCATGTACCGGGGTCTACGCCCCGCCCTCCTGCCGGCTCACAATGCTCTAGACGTACCGACGGTACACGTCAGTTCCAACGCAGCCGTCGGCGTCGTCGGTGTTGTTCAGGCCCATTCTCCCGCGAAATCGCGGGCTGGCACCAATCTGCGCAGATTTTAGGAGTAGACGTGCGGCGCGAGGGTGCCGATCGAGCGGAGGTTGCGGTACTTCTCGTTGAAGTCCAGTCCGTAGCCGACCACGAACTCGTTCGGGATGTCGTAGCCGACGTACTTCACCTCGACGCTCATCTTCTGCGCCTCCGGCTTGCGGAGCAGGGTGCAGATCTCGACCGAGGCCGGGCCCCGCGAGCCGAGGTTGGAGATCAGCCAGGACAGCGTCAGGCCGGTGTCGATGATGTCCTCGACGACCAGCACGTGCCGGCCGTTGATGTCGGTGTCGAGGTCCTTGAGGATCCGCACCACACCCGAGGACTTGGTGCCCGCGCCGTAGGAGGAGATCGCCATCCAGTCCATCTCGACGTGGCGACCGAAGTGGCGGGCGAGGTCGGCCATGACCATCACCGCGCCCTTGAGGACGCCCACGAGGAGGATCTCCTTGCCCTCGTAGTCCTGCTCGATGGTCTTGGCGAGCTCCGCCAGGCGGTCCTGGATCTGGTCCTCGGTGTAGAGGACGTTGAGCAGGTCACCTTCGACGTGGGATGCGTCCATGAGCGTCAGCCTGCCACAGGGTTTCGCGAAAGGGTGAGGGTGCCCCCTCGCCGGGTCGCCCGGACGTGTCCGGGGAGGTCGACCCCCACCTGGCCACGCCACCGCGTGACCAGCTGGTCGAGGGCGTCGACGTGGACCAGGAAGAGCTCCGAGGACGGGCAGCCGGCGTCCAGGGCCGCTCGCCGGAGCACCCGGCTGCGCACCGCCTTCGGCTGGGCCTCGAGGGCCGCGACGCTGAGTCCGTCGGAGACCTTCGCGCCCGCGAAGGCCTGCTCCGCAAGCGCGTCCAGCGCGTCCGCGTCATCGCGCAGGAGATTCGCGGTCCGGGCGAGAGCCTCGGCGACTCCGGGGCCCAGCTCCTTCTCCAGGACCGGCAGGACGTCGTGTCGCACGCGCACGCGGGTGAAGGTGGCATCGAGGTTGTGCGGGTCGTCCCAGGGCACGATCTGCTCCGCACGGCAGGCCGCCACGGTGTCGTCGCGGGAGAGGTCGAGGACCGGGCGCCGGTAGCGACCGAGACGTCGCGCCATGCCCGACAGGGAGCGCGCACCCGACCCGCGAGCGAGCCCGAGCAGGACGGTCTCCGCCTGGTCGTCGCGCGTGTGGCCGAGCAGGATCGCCGCGGCGTCGTACTCATCGGCGAGCGCATCCAGGGCGGCGTACCGCGCTGCTCTCGCTGCGGCCTCTGGCCCGCCAGCCGTGCCGACCGAGACGCTCACCGCACGGCCTTGGGAGACCCCGAGGGTGCGCATCTGGTCGACCACGGCTTCGGCGTGCTCGTGAGAACCAGTCTGCAGCCCGTGGTCGACGGTGACCGCGACCACGCAGTGCTCGGCGCGTCGCGACTCGAACACGGTGGCCGCAAGGAGCGCGAGCGAGTCGGCTCCGCCGGAGCAGGCCACCAGGACGGTGGACCCGGGCTCCAGGTCAGCGATCTCGCGGCGTACGGCGAGGCGTACGGCGGCGACGGCGGGATGCAGGCCCACAGGCGTGAGCTCAGCCGTGGACGCGGTCGACCCAGCCGGCGGGGTTGCCGATCTCGGTCTTGGACGGCAGGTACTCGGGCCCGGCCCAGACCTGGTTGAAGCCCTCCATGCCCACGCGGTCCACGACGCCGCGAACGAAGGCAGCGCCGTTGCGGTACTGCGCCATCTTCGCGTCGAGCCCGAGAAGCCGGCGCAGCACCCGGTCGAGGGTGCCGGCGCCCTTGCGGCGCTGGTTGAACTTGCGGCGGATCTCCGCGACGGACGGGATCACCTCAGGACCGACACCGTCCATCACCACGTCGGCATGCCCCTCGAGCAGCGACATGACACCTGTGAGCCGGTCGAGCACCTGACGCTGCTCCGGGGTCTGGACCAGGTCGAGCAGGCTGAAGTCCTCGTTGCCGCGCACGACGTCGGACAGGCGTTTCGCGCCCTCGCCGATCATGGTGGCGAGCTTGGCGGGGTCGACCTCGACGGACTCCACGAGGTTGGCGATCTCGGAGTGGATGTGGTCCCGCATCCACGGCACGGCGGTGAACTGGACCCGGTGCGTCTCCTCGTGCAGGCAGACCCAGAGCCGGAACTCGCTCGGGTCTACGTCCAGCTCGTTCTCGACGTGGACGATGTTCGGCGCCACGAGCAGGAGCCGCCCGGCGTCCGCGGAGCCCGGAGGTGCGTAGAACGGGTCGAACTGGCCGAGCACCTTCGAGGACATGAAGCCCAGCAGCGCTCCGAGCTCGATGCCCGTCACGCGAGACCCGATTGCCTCGGCCATCGGGGTCGGCGCACCCTTCTTCTCCTGCAGCTTCTGCACGAGCGGCGAGATGACGGTGGCGAAGCCGTCCACGTTGGCCTGGATCCACCCGCGGCGGTCCACGACCAGGATCGGCGCGGTGCGCTCCTCGGCGACCAGGCCGGTGTACTCGCGCACCAGCGGCGTGGACCGGTGCGCGCCGGCGCGCAGCTCCTCCACGACGGCGTCTGCCTCGGGCTTGGTGATCGCCGGACCGGGTCCCGCCATCGTGGTCGCGGCGACGACCGCGAGGTCCCAGTCGATCATGGTGGAGCGCATGCCTGACATGTGTCCGACCCTACGCCCGCCAGCAAGTTGGTTCAGGGTGATGACGCGCCGCAGGAGCACGCTGCGAGCGCTGCGGCGACCTCGTCGATGAGGTCGCGCGCCGCCAGGGTGTTCTCCACCTTGACCCGGTCGGCGACCACGACGAACCCGAGCTCGGTGCCGTCACGGTCGGTGAGGACGCCGGCCAAGCCGTGTACGCCGGTCAGGGTGCCGGTTTTGGCGCGCACCCGTCCCAGTCCCGCGTCGTCGCCCGTCTCGAACCGGAAGGACAGGGAGCCGGTGAAGCCCGCCACCGGCAGCGCGGTGACCACCGCACGCAGGTCGGGGTTCTCCGGCGAGGCGGCGACGCCGATGACCGCGAGCAACGTCTCCGGCCGCAGCCGGTTCTCACGAGAAAGGCCGCTGCCGTCGAGGATGCGCGCGCCGGTCATCGGGATCCCGAGGCGCTCGAGCACCGAGCTGACCGCGGTGTTCCCACCGGCGAAAGAGCCGGGTTGCCCCTCGGCCAGTGCCACATGGCGGAAGAGGACCTCGGCAGCCTCGTTGTCGCTGACCTCGAGCACCCACTGCACGATCTGCTCCAGCGGAGCGCTTTCCACCACGGCGAGCTCGGTGGCACCGGCCGGGGCCCGACCGGGCCGAGGGCTGCCGACGACCTTGATCCGCTTCGCAGCCAGGGCCTTCCGGAACACCTGTGCAGCCGCTGCTGCCGGGTTCCTCTCTCGCTGACTGAGACCCGGTTTCGTCCGGCCCTGGTCGGCCCACAGCGAGGAGATCGGGCTCACCACGTCGTCGGGGACGTATGACTTGGGCCAGTCGGGACTCACCGACGGACCCGTGAAGAGGGAGGTGTCGTAGCGCAGGCTGACCCGGCTCAATCCGGCCTCCTGCAGCGCCTTGGCCGTTCCGACGGCGAGCGCGCGCAGGTCGGCGCGCGCCGGGTAGACGTCGTCCTCGGCCGGGGCGCTGGCGAGCAGCGGGTCACCGCCCCCGACGAGCACGATCTGGTCGGCGGTGTCGCCGGCCACGACCGACGTACGGAAGGTGTGGTCCGGACCGAGGACCTCCAGCGCTGCGGCAGCGGTCAACATCTTCATCGTGGAAGCGGGCGTCACCTGCGGCGGCCCAGTGCGAAAGACCGGGCTTCCGTCGCTGAGCTGGCTGACCGCGACGGCGACCCGCTTGCCGAGCCGTCTGTCGCGCAGTGGCTTGGCGACTGCTCGCTGGACCCGCGCCGGACTCGCGGCTCGCTCCTCGGTGACGCCGGCTACGGCAGGGGCGACTCCGAAGTCCGGCAGGGTCAGTCCGGGCGGCGGGGCGACCTCGGCGGGCTCGTCGACCGGGGACGGGTAGTCCCAGCCGAACCAGCGTTGGCCGAGGTCGAGCTGGAAGGTGACACCGGCCAGCATGAGGACCAGGACTACGAGGGCGGCAGTCGAACGGCGTAGGATCCGACCCGTTGGGGGTCGATGACCGTGTCCTACGTCACCTCCGGCCATGTCATGCCCCTCTCGACTGCGTATTTCCGCCCGTTGTGCGGGAGACTAGCCCGACGCAGTTTGAGACCGCCGAGTGGAGGAAGAGTAGTGGAGTTCGACGTACTGGTGGAGATCCCCAAGGGTCAGCGCAACAAGTATGAAGTCGACCATGAGTCGGGGCGCATCCGCCTCGACCGAACCCTCTTCACGTCCACGCAGTACCCGGCCGACTACGGCTACATCGAGGACACGCTCGGCCTCGACGGCGACCCGCTCGACGCCATGGTGATCCTCCAGGAGCCCACGTTCCCCGGCTGCCTGATCCGCTGCCGCGCCATCGGCATGTTCCGCATGACCGACGAGGCCGGCGGTGACGACAAGGTGCTCTGCGTGCCGGCGACCGACCCGCGCCTGGAGCACCTGCGCGACATCAGCCACGTGTCGAAGTTCGACCGTCTGGAGATCCAGCACTTCTTCGAGGTCTACAAGGACCTCGAGCCCGGCAAGTCGGTCGAAGGCGCCAACTGGGTCGGCCGCACCGAGGCCGAGGCCGAGGTCAAGGCCTCCTTCGCGCGCCACAAGGACCACTGAGCCCGGCCCCGCGAGACATGCAGAACCCCGCCCCCAGGGCGGGGTTCTTGCGTTTCCAGACCCTTGTTCGGACGCCTGCTCAGTGTCCGGTCTCCAGGGCGATCGGGGCCCTGAGCAGCTCCGGGGGTACGTCGAACGCGGCCACCAGGTCGCCGCAGACCGGCCGGACCCGCCGACACAGCTCGTTGACCGTGGCGGTCACGGCCTTGGAGCGGGCCGTCGACAGTCGGCCGTGCTCCATGAACCAGGCACGGTCCTGCTCGATCACGGAGAGCGCGTGCAGGTCGCACAACAGGTGCAGCACGTCCTTCGTCGGACCCTCGTCCAGCGACGCGAGCTTGTCGACGTACGCCTCGAGCACCAGACGTTCGACGTGGGCCCGTCCGGCTGAGATGACGTGGTCCTGGCAGCGGCTGAACACCTCGGCCGGATCGCCACCGTCGTCGACGCCGGCCTTGAGCCTGCGCGCCAGCGCGGCCAGGGTGTGCTCCTCCCGCCAGCGCAGCAAGTTCAGGTGGTATTCCGTGTCCAGCAGCCCCGCGTCGGGATCAGTCTCGGTGTCGGCGGGGCGCACGTCCCGGAGCCGCTCCAGGATCTTGTGGACACTCGTCCGCTCGATCACGGTTTCCACGGCCAGGGACGCCACGAACCGCACCATGCCGCGTTGGTCGAGCTCCCCGAACGCGTCCCGGTAGTCGGTGAGAAGGCCCTTGGCGACTAGCTGGAGCAGGACGGTGTTGTCACCCTCGAAGGTGGTGAACACGTCGGTGTCGGACCGGAGCGCGTCGAACCGGTTCACCGAGAGGTAGCCGGCGCCGCCGCATGCCTCGCGGCAGGTCTGGATCGTCGTCGTGGCGTGCCACGTCGCGAGCGCCTTCGTACCGGCGGCTCGCGACTCCAGGGCTCGCCGATCGTGCTCGGAGGCGTCGTCGTCGGTGAACACCTCGTGCAGCGCGGCGGTCAACCGCTCCTGGGCGAAGTGGAGTGCATACGTGCGGGCGAGCAGCGGGAACAGCCGGCGTTGGTGCATCCCGTAGTCCAGCAGGAGCTCCTCGTCCTCGGATCCCGGTGCGCCGAACTGGCGGCGCCTTAGTGCGTACCGGATCGCGACGGTCAGGGCCACCTTGCTGGCGTTCACGGCGGCGCCGCTGACCGAGACCCGCCCCTGGACCAGGGTGCCGAGCATCGTGAAGAAACGTCGGTCAGGGTTCTCGATCGGCGAGATGTACTCCCCCGTGGGCGTCACCTCGGCGTAGCGGTCCAGCAGTGCGGCGCGCGGCACCCGGACACCGTCGAACCAGATCCGTCCGTTGTCCACGCCGTTGAGGCCGATCTTGGGTCCGCAGTCCTCGATGCGGACCCCGGGCAGGGTCTCCCCCCGTGTGTCCCGGAGAGGTACGACGAGCGCGTGAACGCCGCGTGCCTCCCCGCCGACCACGAGCTGTGCGAAGACCACGGCGAGCCGGGCGTGGAGGGCGGCGTTGCCGATGTAGTCCTTGCGGGCGTCGTCGTCGGGGGTGACCACGACGAACTCGTCGGTCTCGGGATCGAAGGTCGCGGTGGTCCGGAGAGCCTGAACGTTCGAACCGTGTCCCGTCTCGGTCATCGCAAAGCAGCCGAGGAGCCGGCCCGCGACCAGGTCCTCGAGGTAGGCGTCGTGGTGGGCCTTCGTGCCCAGCTGCAAGATCGCGCCACCGAACAGGCCGAACTGGACACCGACCTTGGTGAGCACCGACAGGTCACCGAGCGCAAGGGTCTCGAAGGCCGCGACCGAGGCGCCGATGTCGGCAGCGCCGCCGTACTCGGCTGGGAAGCCCAAGGCGGTCTGGCCGGTCCTTGCCATGTCGAGCACGACGTCGAGCACCCGCCGCCGGAACTCGGGCCGGGACATCTCCTCGGCGTCCTCGAGCACGCCGGCGTGCTCGGTCAGGTTCTTTCGCACGAGCCGGCGCACCTCGGCGTACTTGCCGTCGAGGAGAGCGCTCAGTGCCGCGACATCGACGGCCGGTGGGACGTAGTCAGCCATGTCGCCATGCTGCCACGCAGTGGGCAACGGCCGGCCGACCGAAGATCAGACCCGCGCGAAGTGGGTCGGCGGGACCCAGTAGTACATGCTGTCGATCGAGACCGCGCGACCCGTCCTCGGCGCGTGCACGATCATGCCGTCACCGATGTACATCGCGACGTGGTGGATCGTGTCCGGGTCGCTCGTCGTACCCCAGAAGACCAGGTCGCCGGCACGTAGGTTGCCGGAGGAGATCGGCGTACCTGCGTAGTACTGCGCGACGGAGTAGTGGGGCAGGTAGACCCCGGCCGAGCCCCACGCGCCGAGCATGAGTCCGGAACAGTCCCACGAGTCCGGTCCGGCCGCACCCCACACGTAGCTCTCGCCGACCTGGGCCTTGGCGAACGCGACCGCGCGATCGGCGCCGCTGCTGCCGCTGGGGGGCGCGGGCGGTGCCGGCGGCGCGGGCGCGGGCTGCGGCGCGGGCGCGGGCTGCGGCGCCGGGGAACTCGGCACCTTCGGCTGGCTCTGCTTCTGCTGGCGCTTCTTGCGGCGCTCCTCGCGCTCGGCTGCCTTTGCTGACTTGGCTGCCTGCGCCGCAGCGGCGGCATCCTTGCGGGCCTGCTCGGCCGCGGCTGCCTCTGCCTCCGCTCGGGCTCGCTGCGCGGCCCGCTCTCGGGCAATCTCCTCGAGGGCGGTCTGGCGCTGCTGGGCCAGCTCGACCGAGATGTTCTGAGCTTCCGCAAGCTCCCGGATCAGCCGGTCCTTCTCCGCTGCTGTCTGGCCGGCGATGGCCTGGGCTGTTGCCGCCGCCTGCGCGGCCTGGTCCTTGGCGGCGCGGGCCTCGGCGGCCAGGGCCTGCTGCTCCTGCCGAGCCTCCTCGGCGCGACTCTCGAACACCTGCGCGAGCGCGTCGGTCGCGGCGAACCGGTCGTAGTCCGCCTGCAGCGAGCTCGCTGCGCCCTGGAAGGTGGCGTACTGGTCGAGCACGTCCTCGGGTCCGCTGGCCGACACGAGCGCGGTCACCGCGGTGAGCTGAGCGCCCTGCTGGTAGGACGCAGCGACGAGTGCGCCGATGGCGTCGCGCTGCTCGGCGACAGTACGACGGGCCGCGGCCGCCTCGCGCCTGGTCCGCGCGACCTCCTCCTTGGCGAGGTCGAGCCTCCACATGGCGCCGTTGTAGGCCTCGGACGCCTTCTCGGCCTCGACGGCGGCAAGCTCGAGGCGCTGGTTCGCAAGGAGCAGCGAGGCCTTGATGGCGCCGACGTCGCGGGCCTTGTCAGCCACTCGCTGCTCGGCGGCCGCCACCTCGTCCTTGCTCGGGATCGCGCGATCACCCTTGTCGGCCACGGCGGCCGGCACGAACGCCAGCAGCAGGCTTGCGGTCACGCCGGCGGCGATGACGACTCGCAGCCCCGCGAGGGCCGTCGGTCGGCTGCTGGCACTCGCAGCCCGGAGTCGCAGTCGCACGGTGTCCCTTTCGTCCTGGGCCCACGAGCCTCTTCCCCGATGGCTCCTGGGCTGGTGCGGTGTCGACTGCTCGCCCTCCCAAGCCAGCAGTCGACACCTTCAGGCGGCGCACCGAGCTGCGCCACTCGAGGAACGCTAGTGGGCTTCCGCCACAAAAGGAACACTTTTCACAGAATTAACATCAGTCACACGGCGCGTCCTCTTGACAAACTACATTGTTGTAATTTTGCCACCGAGATTGCGTGCGCAAAAAAAACCGGCCCCACCCCATTGGGAGGATGGGGCGGGACCGGTTTCTGCTGGTGCTTCGTCTGATCGGGAGGAGCTGACGAAGCAGTTCGCTCGACTCCGCCCAATTGGGAGGAGTGGGCGGGGCCGAGCTCAGCCGGCCGGCGAACCGGCCGGCTGAGTCTTCGTCACTCCCTTAGTCGGAGGACGCTCCGTTGGGTGGAGATGATCAGACCACCGGCCATCACGAGCGCCAGGGCCAGGCCTGCCAGTAGTCCGAGGTCGGACGTCCCGCCTGTCTGTGGCAGGACCACCGCGGCGGGGCGGTTCACTCCGGAGGCAGCGACCCCCGAGCCGGTCTTGTCCTCGGCGCCGGCCACCACGGCCGGTGTCCCGACCGCATCCGGTTCGTTGCCGTCGGCGGGCTTCTCCTCACCCCCGACAGTTCCGTCACCACCGTTGCCGGTGTCCACCGGCTCGTCCGGACAGTCGCTCGCCTTGGCCTCCCGCAACGTGTACCTGGTCGACGACTCGGGGGCCCCGAGGACCCACCTGCCCACGGACGCGTCGAAGACATACGGCGTGGTGACGATCGTCCTGGTCACCGGCACGGTCCCGGTCTCGCAGTCGACCTCGCCCTTGACCGAGGACTTGTCGACCTGCGGCGCCGGAGCCTCGCACTCGAACCCGACCGGCTGGTCACCCGGCAGCTCCGCGCACTCGTCGTGCGGCACCGCCGGCGGGCACTCCTCGGCACTCGCCGCCCGATAGGTGGTGTCGGCGGTCTGCTTCATCGAGGCCAACCAGGACTGGCTCGCCTGGTCGAAGGTGTACGTCGTCGTGCTGGTGGTCGTCGACACCGGGACCTGCCCGGTCGAGCAGTCGGGGTCACCCTCGACCGGCTCACCGACCACGACCTTGTCGGCCTTCGTGCACTCGAAGCCGGCCGGCTGGTCACCCGGGAGCTCCGAGCACTCGTCATGCGGCACCGGCGGCGGGCACTCCGCGTCCGTCGCCGGACGGTCCACGGTCTTGTCCGACGACGTCGTCGACGGCACCCACGTGTTGCTGGACGAGTTGAACGAGTACGTCGTCGTGGTCGTCGTGGTCGTCACCGGAACGGTCCCGGTCACACAGTCCGGCGCACCCTCGCTGCTCGACGTCTTGACCACGTCGGCCGGCTTGGCGCACTGCGTGCCGGCCGGCTGGTCACCAGCCAGGTCGGGGCACTCGTCGTGCGCCGGCGGAGACGGAGGGACGACGCAGCCGTTCGCCCAGGTTGCTTGACCCTCTGGGCCGAAGTTCTGCCCCGGGAAGTACCGCTCCTCGAACACGGCATCCTTGCCCTTGCCGAGCTGCACCGTGTAGTGGAACGGCGGGATGATGTCGTCCGAGTGGCCGGCGTGCCCGCTTGGCTGGACGACGCTGTCCCGGTCCGGGTTGTTGATGACGTACTTGGTGCCACCGGTGGCATGGCAGACCATGACCGGCTCGCCGACAGCGTGGGCCGGCATACTTAGTCCGGCAACGGCCAGCAGCGCTGAGACCAGCACCGCCAGATACTTGGATGCGTGCGAGCGCACGCGACTACACGTAGACATAGCGTCTAGTTCTCCCCCCGGCTCCATGGAGCCAGATTCAGGCCGACCCCCCGATCGGCTCCCCAAGTCAGGCGGTCTTCCCATGACTACCTGAACCGGCAAGTTCCCCAACTTCCCGGTTTTTGAAGCATATGGGCTAAAGCGGACAGAAGAGTCAAAACCTCGGTTAAATCTGTATCCGGCTGCCGCGGATCGCGACAAGCGCGCACCCGGCTTGTGCTAGACGCGCTCGGGCTCGACCGGGACGTTCGCGGTGCTGGTGGTGGGATGCGAGTGCATGCCGTGTTTCTCGAACTGCTGACCGGTTGCCAGACCGCCCAGCCACACCGAGACGATCGCGATGAGGGCACCTGCGATGTCGTCTGCGAGGTAGTGCCAGCCGAAGTAGATCGTGGCCACGACGGTGATGGCGAAGAAGACCCAGAGTCCCCAACGGATCCAGGCGTGTCGCACCGTGTAGTGCGCCACCAGCGCAGCACAGAGGACGATCGCGACGTGCAGCGAGGCGAAGCCCGCGACACTCTGCACGCCGTCCGCGTTGAAGGGATCGAACCTGACTGCCGTGCGCCCGGAGAAGAGCGCATCCTGCAGCTGCGTCACTCCGGTGTACTCGAGGTCGGTGTAGAGCCAGGGGTAGTAGAACGCCGGGCCCAGCGAGGGGATCGCGTAGTAGCTCGCCGTACCCAACGACCAGCACAGGCACTGCGACGTGACGTACCAGTAGCCGAAGCTGATGTTCCGGGACCAGACCAGCCAGGCCGTGATCGAGATCGGCACGAACGGCAGGAAGATCAGGTAGAAGAACGACAGCACGTGCGCGCTAACGCCCTCGCCGAGGATCGTGTGCAGCAGGATCGCCGGGTCGTTCCCGAAGAGAACCGCTTCGTCGACCGCCTTGAGCCAGGGATCCTGGGTGCCTTCGCGGATGAACGGCAGGTAGTTCTTGAGGTTCCGGTAGCCGACGTACGTGACGTAGAAGCTGGCCAGCCCGATCACGACCAGCGCGATCCGGTCGCGGGTCCAGTGCTCGTCGATGACCCTGCGCGCCTCGTTGAGGAACTGGCGCGGCGCTCGCCTGGCCCGCCAGGCCGATCGAGGAACCACGTCGGCGAGGAAGGCCCCGAGACAAAGGAGGGGCAGCCGGATCCACGACGGCCCGAGGAACCCCTCAGGGTCGCGGATCGGGAGACCGAGCGCCTGGCTGGCCACGACGGCGAGCAGACCCGTCATGATTGCGACTCCTACCAGGAGTCCGTAAGCCCGCCGATTCACAACGGTCGAGTCTAGCCAACCCCGAGGGGGCCACCGACCGCAGGGACGAGCAGCAGCCACGGGAGGACGGCCACCGCGACTCCGCCGGCCAGGATCGCGGTGTCGCGGCGGTACCACGGCGCAGACTCGGCCCAGGTACGACGGTGCGCCGACTCAAATCCTCGCGCGTCCATCGCCAAGGACATCGCACCCGACATCCGCATCGTCGAGACAAGAAGGGCCAGGCCCATCGAGGCGGACACGCGGACCCGGTTCAACGGGCCTCCGTCCATCCCCACGCCGCGCGCACGTCGGGCGCGTCCGATCTGCTGCCACTGGCTGCCCAGCGACTCGAGCCGCTCCAGGGCCGCGGTTGCGGCCACGACGGGGCGCGCCGGCAGCCGCAGCCTCTGCGCGAGGTGGTCACCGAGCCGGGTGGAGTCGATGAACGGAGTCAGAACGACGGCCGGGAGGACGAGGTACAGGATGCGGGTCGCCGCACCGATCGCAACGTCGGCGTCGCGACCGCCGTACAGCCACGTCGAGACGGCGACCGACAGGACAGCAACGAAGAGGACCGCGAACCGTCGCATGGTCTCGCGCCAGTCGCGGACGACGAAGCCGGCGACCAGAAGGAGAGCCCCCACACAGATGAGTCCATGCCGCGTGGAGTGGATCGCGGGCGCACCCAGCACGGGAAGCACCGACGCGCCGAGCAGGGACAGTGGACCGAACCGCGTCGCCGTGCTCATCGCACCCGTCCGTTCACCAGGGTGACCGCATGCCCGCCGTCCACGGTCAACACCTCGGCGGCCAACCGGTCATGCGTTGCGACCGAGACCGCTGCACCAGCCCTCCTGGCCGACACGCAGAGGCCCGCGACGGCCGCCCAGGTCCGCCGGTCCTGGCCGACCGTGGGCTCGTCGAGCAGGACGCCAGCCGGGCCGTGGACCAGCGCGGCCGCGACGACCAGGCGGCGCTGCTCCCCTCCGGAGAGGTGGTGGGCGGAGGCGTTCACCAGCGAGCTCAGGCCGAGGTGCTCGAGGAGCTCGGTCGCCCGACGCTCGGCTGCTCGAAGGTCGTGACCCAGAGCCCTGGAGCTCAGCAGCAGCTCGTCGAGGACGGTGTGTCGCACCAGACCGTGCTCGGGCAGCTGCGGGACCCAGGCCAGTCGCGCTGCCAGCTCGCGGGACGTGAGGTGCGACAGCTCGCGACCACGTCGCCCTTCGAGCAGGTGATGGACCCGGGCCCGACCACGGTCGGGCGCCTGGAGTCCGGCCAGAACTGCGAGCAGGGTGGACTTCCCGGCACCGGACTCCCCCTGCAGCACCAGAGCGCGACCGCCCTGCAGGTCGCAGCTCACCGAGTCCACCGCCGGCGCGCCGGTCGCCGTGGCCGGTCCGGCGAAGACCGAGCGGTAGCGCACGGTGACGTCGGAGGCCTCGACGATCGGCTCCCCAGTCGGGAGCTCGATGGTCGGCGAGACCAGCTCGGCACCGACGGTCGAGGGCTCGGGTGTCGGTAGGCCCGGCACCCAGATCCCCTGTGCAGCAAGGGATCTCTCGTGCTCTGACAGCACGCTGCCCGGTGGACCGTCGGCCACGATCCGGCCCATCTCGTCGAGTACGACGCAACGGTCCATGTGCTCCAGCCACGGCCCGAGATGGTGCTCCACCACGACCAGGGTCGTCTCCGCCCGCTCGCACACGTCCAGCACGGACCGTCGTACCCGGGCGGCGTTCTCCGCGTCGAGCATCGCGGTCGGCTCGTCGAGCAGGAGCACGCGCGGCTCCAGCGCCAGAGCTCCCGCGAGCGCGAGCCGCTGGGTCTCCCCACCGGACAGTGACCCGGTCCGCCGCTGCTCGCCGTAGGGGAAGCCGACCAGCTCCAAGGCCCGCCTCACCCGGGCCGGCATCTGGTCGCGCGGAACCTGGAGGTTCTCCAGTCCGAACGCGACGTCACGCCCGACCCTCGGCGCGACGACCGCGGCGGAGGGGTCCTGGAGCAGCAACCCGACCTGGCCCGGACGCTCCTGCGGGGATGCTCCGTCGATCCGCACGACGCCGGAGAGGTCACCCACGTCTGCCGTCTGCAGCAGCCCGGCGACAGCGCGCAGCAAGGTGCTCTTGCCCGACCCGCTCGGTCCGGCCAGCAGCACCTTCTGCCCAGGCTCGACGGTGAGGTCGAGGTGCTCGAGCACCGGTGTCCGACGACCAGCCGGCCGCCAGGTCAGGCCGCGCACGTCGACGCGGGCGCCCCCGGCGACCGGGACCGCCTCCGGGGCAGGGTCGGTCAGGCCGCGGATCGGTCGAGCTCCTCCTGGCCGGGCGGCATGGCGTTCACCGCGCCGAACTTGGCGAGCGCACGGACCAGGGCGAGTCCGCCGAGGCCGGCCACGATCGCACCGGAGACCGCGAAGGCGCCGAGGTAGGCGAACTTCCAGGCCCAGGTGAAGTCGGCGACCCACGTCCACCACTCGTAGAAGACGACCTCGAAGGTTGCGGCCAGCACTCCGGCGAGCACCGCGACCCGGGGTCCGAACTGCTTCCAGGCGAAGAGCGCGAGCGCGACCTCGACGCCGAGGCCCTGCAACAAGCCGGAGACGAGCACCGTCCAGCCCCAGTAGGAGCCGAGCAGCGCCGACACCGAGGCGGCGACCATCTCGGCGAGCAGCGCCGCGCCCGGGCGGCGGATCAGGAGCCCGGCGACCACGCCGGCGAGGAGCCAAGGTCCGGCGAGCAACGCCGACAGCGGCGGGAACAGCGCGTCCAGAGCCGCGGAGGGCGCGACGTACAGCAGGTTCCACGCCCAGAAGACGACGCCGAACGCGACGCCGAGCATCGCGGCGCTGACCAGGTCGACCGTGCGGTACTTGAGCAGCGGCCGGGACGCGAGGACGGTGGTCACGCCGTCCGACGCGGCACTCGCGGACCGGTGACCGTGTACTGAAGATGACATCAGGCAACTCCCGAAGGTTCAGGGAGGGGATCGCGGGAAACGCGATCGAGACTCGACTTCCTTCGCCGGTATGAGCCGGAGCAGGTTCGAGGGTCTGCGGCCTATTCCGCACTCTCAGCGCCTGGCGGCGCTCCCCTGTCGTTCTGGGCCTCACACTACACCCGGGCGGTCGCCGGACCGAGGGTCGTCCGGCCGCCGGGTAGCCTCGCCCGCACCAGCGAAGAGCGACGAGAGGACGGCCGTCTTGCCGAGCGTGCAGCACCAGTTCCTCGCCCGCGTGATCCCGAAGGTGCGCGGAAGCTCGGACGTCGACGACCCGGTCGCGCTGCGGCAGCAGAAGCTGACCGAGCAGGCCAACGCGGACACCGACCCGCCGCACCGGGTCGTGCACGGCTGCGAGGTGAGGCGCGTCGACGGCTTCGGCTTCCCGGTCCACGACCTCGCGGTGCGGGGAAGCCGACCGCGGCGGACGGTGCTCTACCTGCACGGCGGCGGTTACGTTGAGCACGCGGACCGAGCGCACTGGAAGTACGCCGTCTCGCTTGCGGAACGACTCGGCGTCCGCGTCGTGCTGCCGCACTACCCGCTGGCACCGAGCGCGACCTGGCGCGGGGCCCACGAACCCCTGGCCACCCTGTTCACCCACCTCGCCGTCGAGTCACCGCACGGTGTGGTCCTGGCCGGCGACTCGGCCGGCGGCGGCCTGGCCCTCGCCCTGGCGCAGACCCTGGCGCGACGGTCGGGCCCACAGCCCACGCACCTGTCACTGATCTCTCCGTGGCTGGACCTGACCGGGACAACGCCGGGGACCGACGAGGCATCGGCGCGGGACCCGTGGCTGCGGATCAGCCGGATGGAGCTCTACGCGAAGTGGTGGGCCGGTGACGATGAGCCGGACCGACCCGAGGTGAGCCCGCTGTTCGGGGACCTCGGCGGTCTGCCCAGCACGATCATGTGGTGCGGCACCCGCGACACCTTCTACCCGCAGTGCCGAGCCCTCGCCGACCGCGCCCGCGAGCAGGGCTGGGACCTGGAGTACGTCGAGGAGCCGGATCTGTTGCACGTCTACCCGATCCTGCCGATCCCT
>JBFIWG010000032.1:0-17122 GCA_041606495.1 Nocardioidaceae bacterium | reverse complement strand
GATCTCACGCGTCCAACCGCTGAAGGCGATCTCGATCGCGCTGACCGTTCGCGCAGCCTCCAGGAGCACCCGGTCGTACAGGGGGCTCAGTGCCACGGGGATCCGGATGCGGGCGTGATAGTCGACCAGCTTC
This sequence comes from Nocardioidaceae bacterium, assembly GCA_041606495.1. GTDB lineage: Bacteria > Actinomycetota > Actinomycetes > Propionibacteriales > Nocardioidaceae > Nocardioides_C. Next base: position 16,989 of record JBFIWG010000032.1, on the reverse strand, counting down.
CGCAGCGGGACCGTCTGGGCGACCCACCTGGCCTGGAGCGGCGATCACGTCTCCTACGCCGAGCGCACCGTCGAGGGGGAGTCGCTCCTCGGCGGCCACGAGCTTCTCGGGCCGGGTGAGGTGGTGCTGGAGCCCGGGGCGAGCTACACCACGCCGCTCCTGCTGGGGTCCTGGTCCGGCTCCGGTCTCGACGGGGTCAGCGCGCGTCTGCACGGTTGGATCCGGCGGCACTCGCCGAGGTCTCGGTCGCCGCGGCCGGTCGTGCTCAACACGTGGGAGGCGGTCTACTTCGACCACGACCTGGCCAAGCTCACGGCGCTTGCCGACGCGGCCGTCGAAGTCGGTATCGAGCGGTTCGTGCTGGACGACGGCTGGTTCAAGGGTCGGCGCAACGACTTCGCCGGGCTCGGCGACTGGACGGTCGACGCCGACGTGTGGCCGGAGGGGCTGCACCCGATCGTGGACCATGTCAGGAAGCTGGGCATGCAGTTCGGGCTCTGGGTCGAGCCGGAGATGGTCAACGCCGACTCCGACCTCGTCCGCGAGCACCCCGACTGGGTGCTTCGAGGTCGGAGCAGTCTGCCGCCCGAGTGGCGCCACCAACAGGTGCTCGACCTGCAGAACGACGACGCCTTCGGCTACGTCCACGGCGCGCTCGACGCACTGCTGCGCGAGTACGACATCGCCTTCCTCAAGTGGGACCACAACCGCGACCTCATCGACGTCTCCCACCAGCGGCGGCCGGCGGTGCACGGGCAGACCGAGGCGTTCTATCGGCTGCTCGACACGCTGCGCGTGGCGCACCCGCACGTCGAGATCGAGACGTGCGCGTCCGGAGGAGCGCGGGTCGACGCCGGGGTGCTGCAGCGCACCGACCGGATCTGGCCGAGCGACACCATCGACGCCTTGGAGCGTCAGCACATCCAGCGGTGGACCTCCCTGCTGGTGCCACCGGAGCTGATGGGCGCCCACGTCGGCGGCCCCGTCGCACACACCACCGGCCGCCGGCACAGGCTGGGCTTCCGCGCGGCGACCGCTCTGCTCGGACACTTCGGCGTGGAGTGGGACATCAGCAGCATCTCGCCCGACGAGCGCCAGGAGCTCGCGGACTGGATCGCGGTCTACAAGCAGGTGCGTGAGCTGGTTGCGAGCGGGACCGTCGTACGCGGGGACCACCCGGACCCGGCCATGACGGTCTCGGGGGTCGTGGCGGACGACGCCTCCGAGGCGGTGTTCGTGGTCGCCACGGTGGCCAGCTCGGCGACCCAGTCACCGGTGCCGGTGAAGCTCCCGGGGCTGGACCCGGACCGGCACTACGAGATCACCCGGCTCGGGCCGGACGAGGGCGGTCCGGTCGTCGACCTCGGGTCCGGCTGGCTCGCCGAAGACGCGCGCCGGGCCAAGGGTTCGGTGCTCGGCTCAGCCGGTTTCCGGCTGCCGGTGCTCGCCCCGGAGGCGGCCCGGGTGCTCCATCTCCGAGCGCTCTGATGTGATAGACGACACCAATAGACCAGTTTGCGCCTCGATTTGCGGAGCCGGGCCGGGTTCGGTCATCGTAGGGGACTTGTGCCGCGCTTTTTCCGAGCGCGAAGAAAGTGAAATCCCTGTAGTCAACGTTTGCGAGATCGCCTGTGCCGAGCCGCGAAAAGTACGCTCCGAGACACCGGAACGCACCCGCCGAGCCTGTGCTCAAGAAGAAGCTCCGCAAGTCTGTCCTTCACTCCGGCTTCGCCGTGGTGGCCACCGGTCTTGCTGTGACGGGTGGTGTCGTGGTCAAGGACGAAGCGCCCGCGGAGACCGCCTCCAGCGCCATCTCCGGCGTGCAGAGCGACCGCGCGCCCTCGTCGGTCTCGGCAGCCCTTGCCGGGGACCGTGCCCGTGTCGCTTCGCGCTCCGAGCGGCGGATCTCCCTGGAGAAGGAAGCCCAGCTCGATCAGGAGTCCGGCGGCCAGGCCACCCGCACCGAGGACCTAGCCGACGAGGACCCGCGCGACATCGCCCGGCGCCTCCTGCCGGAGTTCGGCTTCTCGGCCTCCGAGTTCAGCTGCCTGGACGCGCTATGGGTCAGCGAGAGTGACTGGGACCCGCACGCGGACAACCCGACATCCTCGGCGTACGGCATCCCGCAGGCGCTGACCGGCGGCACGCACGACAACCTCCCCGCGGACTACATGACCAACCCGGCCAGCCAGATCCGCTGGGGCCTGGAGTACATCCGCGACTCATACGGCAGCCCCTGCGCCGCGTGGGAGTTCAAGCAGGGCAACAACTGGTACTGATCAGGGACGGGTCATCCTGGCCACGTCGAGTGCCTCGTCGAGCTGCTGCTCGGTGAGGTCACCCTGGTCGACGAAGCCCATCTCGACGACGACCTCTTTGATCGTCTTCTCCTCGGCGAGCGCCTTCTTGGCGACCTTCGCGGCGTTCTCGTAGCCGATGTAGCGGTTCAGCGGCGTGACGACGGACGGGGACGACTCGGCGTAGGTGCGCATCCGCTCCTCGTTGGCGGTGATCCCGTCGATGCACCGGTCGGCCAGCAACCGGCTGCTGGTGCTCAGCAGCCGGATCGACTCCAGCAGGTTCCGTGCGAGGACCGGCATCATCACGTTGAGCTCGAAGTTGCCGGACGCCCCGGCGACGGTGACGGTCGCGTCGTTGCCGATCACCTGGGCGCACACCATCAGCGTCGCCTCGGGCAGCACGGGGTTCACCTTGCCCGGCATGATGCTCGACCCCGGCTGCAGGTCGGGCAGGTTGATCTCGGCGAAGCCGGTGCGAGGACCCGATGACATCCAGCGCAGGTCGTTGCAGATCTTCGTGAGGCTCACCGCGACGGTGCGCAGCTGACCGGACAGCTCGACCAGCGCGTCACGAGCGCCCTGGGCCTCGAAGTGGTTCCTCGCCTCGGTGAACTGGAGGCCGGTGATCGAGCTCAGCTCGGCGATGACCTTCGCCGCGAAGCCCTGGGGTGTGTTGATGCCGGTGCCCACCGCCGTACCGCCCAGAGGGAGCTCCGAGACCCGCGGCAGGGACGCCTCGAGCCGCTCGATGCCGATCCGGATCGCGGCGGCGTACCCGCCGAACTCCTGACCGAGCATCACGGGCGTCGCGTCCATCAGGTGAGTGCGGCCGGCCTTGACCACGTCGGCGAACTCGGTCGCCTTGCGCTCGAGGACTGTGGCCAGGTGGTCAAGTGCGGGCAGCAGGTCCTGCATGGTGGCGGAGGCCGCCGCGACGTGGATCGACGTGGGAAAGGTGTCGTTGCTGGACTGGCTGGCATTGACGTGGTCGTTGGGATGTACGTCGACCCCGGCACGTCCCGCGAGAGAAGCGAGGACCTCGTTCATGTTCATGTTGGACGACGTGCCCGAGCCGGTCTGGAAGACGTCGATGGGGAAGTGGTCGTCGTGCCCGCCGCCGGCGACCTCCTCGGCGGCCGCCCGGATCGCGTCGGCCTGAGCCTGCTCGATCACCCCCAGCTCGGCGTTGACCTTCGCGGCCGCCGCCTTCACCTGCGCCATCGCCTTGATGTGCGAGGACTCCAGGGTGCTGCCGCTGATCGGGAAGTTCTCGACGGCACGCTGGGTCTGCGCCCGCCACAGCGCGTCCGCCGGGACCTGGATCTCGCCCATGCTGTCGTGCTCGGTGCGGTAACCATCCATGCGCCGACCCTACGGGCTCACACGCGGGACAGGTAGATCCAGTACTGCTCGTCGCGGCTCTGGAGCGAGACGTCGTACGGGATCGCCACGACGTTGCCGAACACGTCCTTCAGCTCGGCCTGGAGCGTGGGCGTCTCGGCCGCGGACCAGATCACCAGTGCGCCGCCAGGGCGCAGGCACGCCTTGGTCTGCTCGAGGAACTCGCGCTGGTAGACGGCCTCGTTCTCGTCGTAGACCAGGAACCCCGGCCCGTTGTCGACGTCGAGGAGCACCAGGTCGTAGGCGGCCGTGGTTGCCTCGGCCATGGCCACCTGGATGTCGGCGACCATCACGGTGAGCCGCTCGTCCGCGAGGTACGCCGGACCGTGCGGCACCGTCCCGTCGCGCATCCACTGGACCAGGGCGTCCTCGATCTCGACGACGACGAGCTTCTCGACCCGGGTGTCGGCGAGCACCTCGTGCATGGTGAAGCCCAGGCCAAGGCCACCGACGACGACGGTGCGTGGGTTCTCCACCTGCTTCAGGGCGGTGGTGGCTAGACCCTTCTCGCTGCTGGTCTCAATGGTGTCCATCACGAAGACGCCGTTCACCCGCAGCTCGAGCACCTGCGGCGCGTTCGGCCCGGCATCGGGGTCACGTCGTGCCCGGAGCACGATCTCGCCGCGCTCCGACGTCGCGCGCGCCACCTCGTCGTACTCCACCTGTTCCCCTTGCGTCATACGTTGTGCTCGCTATAGCCGCGGGAACGTATGACGTCCCGCGGGCTCTTTCCACAGTGATCATTTCTACCCTGGGCAAACGTACTTGTCGGTCACACGATGTGCCTCGTGACCGAATCGCTCAGCACTCCCTCCCATTCCGAGGTACGACGGATGCGTCGGCGTCGCGCCGAACGGCTCGCGGCGGAGCAGGCGGGGATCGTGTCTCGCCGGCAGCTGTACGCGCTCGGCCTCACCCGCGCAGAGCTGAAGGCGAACGTGCGGGCACATCGTTGGGTCAGGGTCGGCCGTCAGAGCATCTGTGTCCATCGCGGACCGCTGTCGCAAGAGGCGTTGCACTGGGTCGCGGTCCAGGAGGCCGGTCCACGTGCCTACCTCGATGCCGGGTCGGCGCTCGTGGCTGCCGGGCTCAAGCACTTCACAGCGCCGCGGATCCGAGTGTCGGTGCCGAGGGGAGCCCGGGTCTGGCGGGTCCGCGGGATCGACATCCGGCAGACCCGCCGCTGGGATCCCGATGACCTGGCGCCGGGGGCGCTACCGCGTTCGCGGGTGGAGGTGGCTGCCGTCAGGGCGGCGCTCTGGGCGCGCACCGACCGCGAGGCCGCGCTCGCCCTGACGATGCCGGTGCAGCAGGGACTGACCACCGCTGAGGATCTGGGCCTGGAGATCCTGCGGGTGAGGAGGGACAAGCGACGCCGGCTGATCCATGCCGTTGTCCTCGACCTCATCGGTGGCGTCCGGTCTCTGGGCGAGCTCGACGTCGCGCGCGAGTGTCGACGTCGCGGGCTGCCGGAGCCGAGTCGCCAGGTGCTGCGTCACGGGCGCAACGGGCGCTACTACCTCGATCTGTGCTGGGAGGCGTGGAACCTGGTCGTCGAGGTGGACGGTATCCAGCACACCTGGGCGAGCCAGGTGGTGGGCGACGCGATCCGCCAGAACGATGTCACCCTGCAGGGAGCGACAGTTCTCCGGCTGCCGTTGCTCGGCCTGCGCATCGCCCGCGACGAGTTCTTCGACCAGATCGAGCAGGCTCTCGTGAACGCCGGCTGCGACCTCCGTCGTACCGCCTGACCTGCAACCCCCGCACAACGTCATACCGATCCGCACCTATAGGCGGCGGAAGGTATGACGTCCGCGCCAACGTCATACCGATCCGCACCTATAACGGGCAGGAGGTATGACGCTAGGGAGGGGTCAGACCTTTTCGGCAGAGCGGGTCCGGACGGTGAGGGCGATCGGCTTCTGGGTCTCGGCGAAGAAGTCGTTGCCCTTGTCGTCCACGACGATGAACGCGGGGAAGTCCTCGACCTCGATCTTCCAGACCGCCTCCATGCCGAGCTCGGGGTACTCGAGCACCTCGACGTGCTTGATGCAGTCCTGAGCGAGCCGGGCCGCGGGGCCACCGATCGAGCCGAGGTAGAAGCCGCCGTGGGTGTCGCAGGCGCGGGTCACCTGCACCGAACGGTTGCCCTTGGCCAGCATCACCATCGAGCCGCCGGCCGCCTGGAACTGGTCGACGTAGGAGTCCATCCGACCGGCGGTGGTGGGGCCGAAGGAGCCGGACGCGTAGCCCTCGGGCGTCTTGGCCGGCCCCGCGTAGTAGACGGCGTGGTCGCGCATGTACTGCGGCATCGCCTCGCCGGCGTCGAGACGCTCCTTGATCTTGGCGTGCGCGATGTCGCGTGCCACAACCAGAGGGCCGGACAGCGAGAGCCGGGTCTTGACCGGGTACTTCGACAGCTCGGCGCGGATCTCGTCCATCGGCCGGTTCAGGTCGATCTTCACGACGTCATCCGAGAGCTTCTCGTCCGTCGTCTCCGGGAGGTACTTCGCGGGGTCCCGCTCGAGCTGCTCGAGGAAGATGCCCTCGTGGGTGATCTTGCCGAGCGCCTGGCGGTCCGCCGAGCACGAGACCGCGATCGCGACGGGGCAGGACGCGCCGTGCCGGGGGAGTCGGACCACGCGCACGTCGTGGCAGAAGTACTTGCCACCGAACTGGGCGCCGATCCCGAACGACTGGGTGAGCTTGAAGACCTCTTCCTCGAGCTCGAGGTCGCGGAACCCGTGCGCCGACATCGAGCCCTCGGTCGGCAGGTTGTCGAGGTAGTGGGCGGAGGCGTACTTCGCGGTCTTCAGCGCGAACTCCGCCGAGGTGCCGCCGACCACGATCGCCAGGTGGTACGGCGGGCAGGCGGCCGTGCCGAGCGAGCGGATCTTCTCGTCGAGGAACTCCAGCATCCGCTTGGGGTTCAGGACCGCCTTGGTCTCCTGGAACAGGAACGACTTGTTCGCAGACCCGCCGCCCTTGGCCATGAACAGGAACTTGTACTCCGGCTTGCCCGAGCTCCCCGGCGTCGAGTACAGCTCGATCTGCGCGGGCAGGTTGGTGCCGGTGTTCTTCTCCTCCCACATGTTCAGCGGCGCGAGCTGGGAGTACCGCAGGTTCAGCTTCGTATAGGCGTCGTACACCCCCTTGCTGATCCACTCGCCGTCGTCCGCGCCGGTCAGCACGCCCTCGGACTTCTTGCCCATCACGATCGCGGTGCCGGTGTCCTGGCACATCGGGAGGACGCCGCCGGCGGAGATGTTGACGTTCTTGAGCAGGTCGAGCGCCACGAACCGGTCGTTGCCGCTGGCCTCGGGGTCGTCGATGATCTTCCGCAGCTGGGCCAGGTGAGCGGGACGCAGGTAGTGGGCGATGTCGTGCATCGCCTCAGCGGTGAGCAGCTGCAGCGCGGAGGGGTCCACCTGCAGGAACGTGCGTCCGTTGGCCTCGAACGTGCTGACACCCTCGGTGGAGAGCAGTCGGTACGGCGTCTCGTCGGTGCCGCCGGGCAGCAGATCGGAATAGCGAAATTCTGGTTCGGTGCTCACGCGACGAGGGTAATCGAGCCTATTAGGCTGGCCGCATGGAGGGACCGATGGAGCGACACGACCCGGGTCGGCTACGGATATCGGACGATGACCGGCACCGCGTCGCAGAGGTGCTGCGACATGCCGCCGGCGAGGGCAGGATCGACCTCGAGGAGCTCGAGGACCGGCTCGAGGCGACGTACTCCGCCAAGACCTACTCCGACCTGGTCCCGATCACCGCTGACCTGCCCGGTCACGCCACGCACATGACCAGCCCTCCCGTGCCCAGGCAGCCCACGTCGCTGGCACCCGCCCAGCGGTACTCCGCATCGATCGCGGTGATGTCCTCCTGCGAGCGCAAGGGTGTGTGGCTCATGCCTGAGCAGCACACCGCGTTCGCGATGATGGGCGGAGTCAAGCTGGACCTGAGGGAGGCGCAGTTCGCCGCCCGGGACGTGACCATCTACGCCTGCTCGATCATGGGTGACGTCTCGGTGGTGGTGAACAAGCACACGCAGGTCTTCGTCGACGGAGTGCCGATCATGGGTGACTTCCGGCAGTCGCGGGACAAGGTCGCGCCCGAGCTCAGCCCGAACTCCCAGATCGTGCGGGTCAAGGGCCTCGCGCTGATGGCCAGCGTCTCGGTGCAGCGCAAGCCGATGCCGGGCGAACCCCAGACACGGCTCGGCTGGAGCCGCTAGCCCCCTCTGAGAGACTGGCTCCATGCGCCAGCTGACCTCACTCGATGCCCAGTTCCTCAACGTCGAGTCACCGACGACAGTCGGCCACGTCGGCAGCCTGATCGTCCTCGACCCCTCGACTGCGCCTGGCGGCGAGTGGACCCTGGAGACGGTCCGCGCGGTGTTCGAGCCGCGTCTTCACCTTGCGGCGCCTCTGCGGCAGCGGTTGGTGCCCGTGCCGCTCGGGCTCGGACGTCCCTACTGGATCGACGACCCGCACTTCGACATCGAGTTCCACCTGCGCGAGCTCGCTCTCCCCGCTCCGGGAGCCAAGGAGCAGCTCGGCGAGCAGGTTGCCAGGATCCACGCCCGGCCGCTGGACCGGACCCGCCCGCTGTGGGAGGCCTACGTCATCACCGGGCTGGAGGGCGGCAAGGCCGCGTTCTACTCCAAGATCCACCACGCCGCCATCGACGGGGTGTCCGGTTCGGAGATCCTCGAGACGGTCATGGACATCACCGTCGAGCCGCGGGCTGTGGAGCCCGAGCCGGTGGACTTCGTGCCGCGTCCGATGCCGTCGACGCTCGACCTGGTCCGGCGCGGGCTGTCGTCGGCCGCGGTCAACCCCATCGAGCTGTTGCGCACCGTGCCCAAGTCGTTGGAGTACCTCGACGAGCTCCCCGGGGCCTCGAACTTCCCCGGCTCGCGCCTTGTCAGTGAGACCGCCGGCATGGTCGGCCGGCTGCTCGGCCAGGAGCAGCCCGACGTCGGGCACCGCTCCCTGCACGCGCCTCGCACCCCGCTGAACGGGCAGATCACGCCGCATCGCCGCTTCGCCTACGGGTCGGTGCCGCTGGAGGACGTCAAGCTCGTCAAGAACCACTTCGGGATGACCGTCAACGATGTGGTGATGGCGCTGACCGCGTCGGCGTTGCGGCGCTGGCTGCTCGACCACGACGCGCTGCCCACCATCCCGCTCGTCGTCGCCGTCCCGGTGTCGGTGCGCACCGAGGACCAGGCGGGGGAGAACGGAAACCAGGTCTCGGTGATGATGGCCGAGCTTCCGACCCACATCGCCGATCCGCTCGAGCGGCTGGCGTACATGCGCGAGTCCATGCACGAGGCGAAGCGCCACTTCCAGACGGTGCCGGCGACCCTCCTTCAGGACCTGGCGAAGGTGATTCCGACGGCGCTGTCCGGCCTCGCGGCCCGCGCGCTGTTCAAGCTCGCGACGATGCCTGGCGTGCTGTTCAACCTGTTCGTGAGCAACGTCCCGGGGCCGCAGCTGCCGCTCTACATCGCCGGCGCCAAGGTCGAGGGGATCTACCCCGTCTCCGCGGTGACCGACATGACTGGCGGCCTGAACGTCACGTTGTTCTCGTACCACGGCTCGCTCGACTTCGGGCTGATCGCCTGCCGCGAGATGGTGCCGGACGTGTGGAACATCATCGGCTACCTCCAGGATGCGATGGCCGAGATGGTGGCGATGGTGCCCACCACGGAGACCGCGGAGGCCCCGGCGAAGAAGGCGCCTGCGAAGAAGGCGCCGGCCAAGAAGGCGCCGGCCAAGAAGGCGCCTGCGAAGAAGGCGCCGGCCAAGAAGGCGCCGGCCAAGAAAGCGCCCGGAACCCAGAGCTAGTGGCGTTCCCGGGCCCGGTCGGCGGTACGCCGGATCGCGTCCACGAACGTCTGGTGAAGGGCAGGGGGTACGTCGTGCCCCATCCCCGGCACCAGGAGCAGCTCGGACCCTGGGATGGCCTCTGAGGTGGCACGGCCGCCGGAGACGTGCACCATCCGGTCGTGCGTCCCGTGGATGACCAGGGAGGGGACCTGCAGGCTGCGAAGGGCGCGAGACCGGTCGGGCTGGGTGACCACGGCCCCGATCTGACGAGCGACACCGGCTGCGCTCACGCCGCGGTCCCAGGTCTGAGCCGCTCGCGCCTGGACCGCTTCGGCGGTGTCCGGGTACCACGGCGACCCGATGATCTGCCACATCCGGGCCGCGCTCTGCACATAGGCATCGCGCGAGGATGCGCGCCGCGCCAGCATCATCGGCAGAAGACGAGGGTCCTGCCAGCCCACGGACCGGCGGCCGGTGCTGGCCATGATCGAGGTCAGGGACAGCACCCGAGCGGAGTTGCTGAGTGCCATGGTCTGGGCGATCATGCCGCCCATCGAGATTCCGACGACGTGGGCCGCCGACAGCCCCAGGTGATCAAGCAGTGCGAACCCGTCGTCGGCCATGTCCTGCATGGAGTACGGCGTCCTGGCCTTGAGACCGGCGAACGACCGCACGATCATCCGACGGTTGATGCGGCCCGACACCCGGGAGGAACGTCCGCTGTCACGGTTGTCGAACCTGATCACGTAGAAGCCTGCATCGGCGAGCAGCTGGCAGAACGTCGGATGCCACCAGGTCATCGGGCCACCCAGGCCCATGATCAGCAGCAGCGGCTCGCCGTCGGCGTCGCCGAAGGTCTGGTGGCAGATGTCGACGCCCGTCGGCAGAGTCGCGATCCGTTCCTCGGAGGGGCGCGGTTCGGACGTGCTCGGCATGGACACCCTCCTGCTCCGGCTCAGGTTAAATCTCCTTGTTACCGGCCAGTATATGTCGGTAATCCGGACCGATTGGTCCGCGTCCCGATAACGATCCGGCGTGTGACGGCATGTTTTCAGTTTCATGTGGTTACCGTCACAGTATGGGCTCGCCACTGGGAGGCTTCCTCTGTCCGCCGGGATTCACCGGACCGGGACTGCGGGCCATCGTGCGAGAGAGCAGTGCCGTGGTCGAGGCGGCAAGGCTGGTACGCCGGACCGCTGCCGATCGGCTGGGCCGCCGAGACACGCCGTACGCCTCAGAGGACCCGGTTCGTTCCGTCGAGCCCGTCGTGCTGGTGCCGGGGTTCTTGGCCGGTGACTCCTCGCTGCTGGTGATGTCTCGCCACCTCCGCCGCGCCGGCTACCGGACCTACCGGTCCACCATGAATGCCAACGTCGGGTGCACGCAGGAGGCCTCCACGGCTCTCGAGCAGCGGGTCGAGGCGATCGCGATCAAGCGTGAGCGCAGGGTCACCATCGTCGGCCACAGCCTCGGTGGTCTGTTGGCGCGTGGTGTCGCCGCCCGGCGACCGGACCTGGTCGAGGGCATCGTCACGATGGGAAGCCCGCTGCTCGCGCCAGGCGCGGTCCACCCCCTGCTCGCCTTTGACATCGCTCTGGTCGTCGCGCTCCGTCGCACGGGTCTTGGTGGCGTGATGGGCGCGGACTGCACGTCCGGCGAGTGCGCGAAGCTCAGCTGGGAGCAGTCGCAGGAGCCTCTCCCGCCCGGCATCGCCTTCACCTCGATCTACTCCCGGCGCGACGGGGTCGTGGACTGGCGGGGCTGCCTGGACCCGGACGCGCGAATCGTCGAGGTGGGCACGAGCCACCTCGGGATGGCGATCGACCCGGCGGTGTTCGACGTGGTCATCGAGACGCTGCGCCACCACCGCGAGGCGCTGGCGCCCGGGGCGGTCAAGCAGGCCAGGTTGGCGGCAGTTCCTGACGTGTCGGCGGGTTAGCGCCGCGTCGTGAGCAGGTGATCCCGGCCGCGGTCATCGCGCCCCCCAGAAGTGTGCGGACCGGGTCCTCGCCCAGTGCAGCGAGACTGCCGGCGCCCGCGGAGGGTAGCTCCCAGTCCGAGAGGATCGCCAGGGTCGCAGCCATGAAGGAGTCCCCGGCGCCGACGGTGTCGACCACTTCGATCCGTGGCGCGGGAGCCTCCACGGTGAAGTTCCGGCTGCAGGCCAGCGACCCCTCGCCGCCGCGGGTGATGATGACCAGCTCGGTCTCCTGGCCCGAAAGCAGTTCCTGAGCCAGCTGCACCAGGTCCTCGCCGGGACGCATCACGTGGAGGTCCTCGTCGCTGATCTTGACCAGCCGGGACAGGCTGGCGATCTCGGCGACGTCGCGCCAGGCCTCGGCCGGGTCGGTCACGAACGCCGGCCGGATGTTCGGGTCGTAGCTGACGAACAGCTCGCTCTCGTCGGCCTGACGGACCAGGTCCACCACCGCGTGCCGGCCGGGGAGCAGGCTTGCGCCGAGCGAGCCCACGTGCAGCGCGAGCGCGTCCGGCAGCGTGTGGTGCTCGAGGTCCCAGACCAGCTCGAACTCGTAGCTGGCGGCGTTCTCCTCGTCGAGCCGGGCGGTGGCCGTGCTGGTGCGCGATCCGGGCACGACCGACGTGTCCGAGATGCCTGCGCCGCTGGAGCGGACGTGCTCGGAGACCCACTGGCCGTGGTCGTCGTCGCCCACGCGCGTGATCAGCAGCGAGGGTACGTCGAGCCGGGCCAGCCCCACCGCGACGTTCATCGGCGAGCCGCCGACCGCCTCGGTGGTCTCGCCCTCGACCGGAACCACGATGTCGACGAGAGCCTCGCCGACCACGACGAAGGGGAGTGTCGTCACGGTGTCCTGTCCGCTCAGTGCTCGAAGTCGATGGCGGCGTAGGACCGCAGCTTCTGCAGCTTGTGCTCGCTGGTGATCGATCGGATGGTGCCGCTGCGAGAACGCATCACCAGGGAGTCGGTGGTCGCGCCGCCGCCGCGGTAGCGCACGCCGCGCATCAGCTCACCGTCGGTGATCCCGGTCGCGACGAAGAAGCAGTCGTCCGCGGCGACCAGGTCGTCGCGGGTCAGGATCGCGTCCTGGTCCAGCCGGTGTCCGGCTTCGATCGCCTTCTCCCGCTCGGCGTCGTCGGTCGGCCACAGCCGCCCCTGGATCACGCCGTCCATGCACTTCATCGCGCAGGCCGCGATGATGCCCTCCGGCGTACCGCCCACACCCATCAGCAGGTCCACACCGGTGTCGGGGCGGGCCGCCATGATCGCGCCGGCCACGTCACCGTCGACGATGAACTTGATCCGCGCCCCCGTGGCGCGGATCTCCTCGACGAGCTTCTGGTGTCGCGGACGGTCCAGGATGACGACGGTGACGTCCTCGGCCGCCTTGCCCTTGGCCTTGGCGACCTGGTGGATGTTCTCGGCGACCGGGTACCGGATGTCGACGACGTCGGCCGCCTCAGGACCGGTGACCAGCTTCTCCATGTAGAACACCGCCGACGGGTCGAACATCGACCCCCGAGGACTGACCGCGAGCACGGAAACGGCGTTCGCCATGCCCTTGGCGGTCAGGGTGGTGCCGTCGATCGGGTCCACGGCCACGTCGCACTCCGGACCGGTGCCGTCGCCGACCTGCTCACCGTTGAAGAGCATGGGGGCGTTGTCCTTCTCGCCCTCGCCGATGACCACGACGCCACGCATCCCGACGGTGGAGATGAGGACCCGCATGGCGTTCACAGCCACGCCGTCGGCGCCGTTCTTGTCGCCTCGGCCGACCCAGCGGCCTGCGGCCATCGCCGCGGCCTCGGTGACCCGCACCAGCTCCAGTGCCAGGTTGCGGTCGGGCGCATCGTGCGCGGCGGACAGGTCGGGCGGAAGCAGACGCTCAGACATGGCGAGAGCCTAACGGAGGATTCGTCTCGATATCAGTGGTGCCGTAGATACCCACTTCTGTCGCTTTGACAGCCGCCCATACGGTTCGGCCGGGTACGAGACCCAGCTCGGCGGCGGCCCCGGGCGTCACGTCGGCGATGAGTGGGACGCTGGACTCGATGTGCACCCGGACCGCGGCCCCGTGCGGTACGACGGACCGCACCGTGCCGTGCCACCGGTTGCGGGCGCTGCCGGTCGGCTCAGTCAGGGTCAGCGAGACCGCCGCGGGGCTGAAGCAGGCGTTCACCTCGCCCTCGAAAGGCGTGGTGCTGACCAGGTGTGTGCCCGAGTCGAGGCGCACGTCGGTGTCGCTGCTGCGACCACGCAGCACGTTGAGCCCGACCAGCCGGGCGACGTGGTCGGTCTGCGGCCGTCGCGCCACCTGCTCCGGGGTGCCGACCTGCGCCACCTTCCCGTCGTCGAGCACCACGACCCGGTTCGCGATGGTCAGGGTGTCGATCGCGTCGTGGGTGACCAGGATGCTGACCCCACCGAACTCGCTGAGGTGGCGGGCGAGCTCGATCCGCAGTGCCATCGCCACCCCCACGTCCAGAGCGGCCAGCGGCTCGTCGAGCAGCAGCAGCGCGGGGTCGCCGGCGAGGGCGCGAGCCACCGCGACGCGTTGCGCCTGGCCCCCGGAGAGCTGGTGTGGCTTGCGTCCGGACAGGTCGCCGACCCCGAACCGGTCGAGCCAGGACTGCGCTGTCACCCGGGCGTCAACCCGCGCTGCACCGCGGCTGCGAGGGCCGAAGGCGACGTTGCCCAGAGCAGTCAGGTGCGGGAACAGCAGCTGTTGCTGGAAGACCATCCCGATCCGGCGCTCCTGCACGGTGCGGGTCGCCCCGTCGCCCTCCCAGGTCACGCCGCCGCAGGTGATCCGACCCTCGTCGATCGGGATGAGGCCGGCCAGGGCCCGGAGCAGCGTGGTCTTGCCGGCGCCGTTGGGCCCGATCACGGCCACCACGTCGCCGGGCTCCGCGGTCAGGTGCACGTCGACCAGGTGCGCCGGCCGGCGTACCACGATCCGGGCGTCGAGGAACGAACTCATCGGATCGCCTGCCCGAACCAGCGTTCCCGCAGCAGTGCGAGCACGGCGACCGAGACCAGCAGCAGGATCAGGCTCAGCACGATCGCGGCCTCGAAGTCGGACTGGAGCGCGGTGTAGACGGCCAGCGGCATGGTCCGGGTGACCCCCGGGTAGTTGCCCGCGAAGGTGATCGTGGCACCGAACTCGCCGAGGGAGCGGGCCCAGCCCAGGACGAGCCCCGCGGCGATGCCCGGCAGTGCGAGGGGGACGGTCACCCGCGCGAAGATCACCCCGCGGCTCGCGCCCAGCGCGGCGGCCACCTCGTCGTAGGCCCGGCTGGTGGCGCGGAAGGCTCCCTCGACGCTGATCACGAAGAACGGCAGTGCGACGAAGGTATGCGCGATGACCACCGCGGTGCTGGTGAACGGGATGGTGATCCCCAGCTCGCGCAGCGGTGCCCCGATGATCCCGGTGCGGCCGAAGGCAGTCAGTAGTGCGACTCCGGCGACGACCGGGGGGAGCACGACCGGCACCATCACGAGCGCGCGGACCAGCGAACGGCCCGGAAACTCCACCCGCGCGAGCAGCCAGGCGAGCGGGGTGCCGAGCACCAGGCAGACGACCATCGCGACCGTCGCCGTCCACAGGGAGAGCCACAGCGCCTCGAGCACTGCGGGCTCCACGAGGCGGGACGGCAGGGTGCGGAAGGGGGTGCGCCCGACCAGCGCCGCGAGCGGGAGCACCAGGGCCACCAGGCCGAGCAGCGCGGGCAGCAGCAGGTACGCCGGCGGGCGGCCGATCCTCGATGCGGTCCGGTTCATCGTCCCGGCACCTGGAAACCGGCGTCGGAGAGGATCGCCCGGCCGTGCTCGGAAAGGACCAGGTCGATCCACTCCTCGGCGAGCTCGGGGGCGCCGGCCTGCTCGAGCGGGGCGAGCAGGTAGCTGGTCGCGTCTGCGTCCGCCCCTGGGATCGGCACGGTCCGCACCGTGTCCCCGGCGGCGACCGCGTCGGAGGCGTAGACGAGCCCGGCGTCTGCCTCGTCGAGGGTGACCCGGGTCAGCACGGCCTTGACGTCGATCTCCAGGCTGCGCGCCGGTGCCTCGACGTCGTTGGCGGCGAGCAGGGACTCGGCCAGGGCGCCGCAGGGGGCGGACTCGACGCAGGCGACGTAGCTGACGTCGGGACGGCGCAGGTCGGCGAAGGACCTCACGTCGGCCGGGTTGTCCTTCGGCACCACCAGGACCATCGTGTTCGTCGCGAACTCGTTCGGTGCTGCGCTGGTGACCCCGGCATCGACCGCCGACTGCATGGTCCGTGCGTCGGCGGTGGCCAGGACGTCGGCCGGTGCCCCTGCGACGACCTGCGTGGCGAGGGTGGCGCTGGAGTCGAACGCGAGGCGTACCTCGACGCCGGGGTGCTCTGCCTCGAAGGTCTCAGCAAGGTTGGTGAACGTCTCGGTCAGGGATGCCGCCGCCAGGACGGTCAGCACCGTGCCGTCGGCCGCATCCGTCGTACCCCCGTCGGACGTGCCCCCGCAGGCGGCGGTGGCGAGCAGACCCAGGCCGGCCATCGCGACGCGGAGCCTCATGGCAGCTCGACCACCACGTTGGTGGACTTCACCGAGGCGATGGCCAGCACGCCCGGCTCGAGGCCGAGCTCGTCGGCGGCCTCGCTGCTCATCAGCGACACCATCCGGTAGGGCCCGCAGACCATCTCGACCTGCGCCATGACCTTGTCCTTCTTGACCGCGGTGACGATGCCGCGCAGCCGGTTCCGGGCGCTGACGGCGGTGGCGCGGCTGGCGTGCGTGACGCCCTCCGGCCCGGCCTCGGCCAGGGACTTGGCGAGGTGCGCAAGGTCTTTCCCGGTCACAGCGGTCCGGCCGTCGCTGCCCGTCGACGCAGGGATCCGGCCGGCGTCGATCCAGCGGCGGAGGGTGTCGGTGCTGACTCCGAGGACGTCGGCGGCTTCGGCAACTCGGTACGTCGTCACGCTCGAAGTATGCCGCAGATGCGTTTGCTTTCCGAATGAGAAGCCGCAGATGCGTCCGTGATCAGCCGTGCGGCCACGTCCAGTCGACGATCTCGGGCATGTCCGTTCCGTACTCCCGCACGAACGCGCGGTGCTGGGTCCGCCGGTCGAGCATCTCCTGCCGGAGTACGGCGGCCCGCCGCGCGAGCCCCGGGACGCGGTCGATCACGTCCATCACCAGGTGGAACCGGTCCATGTCGTTGCGGACGACCATGTCGAACGGGGTGGTGGTGGTGCCCTCCTCCTTGTAGCCGCGCACGTGCAGCTGCTCGTGGTTGGCGTGACGGTAGGTGAGCCGATGGATCAGCCAGGGATAGCCGTGGTAGGCGAAGATGATCGGGGTGTCGGTGCCGAAGATGGCATCGAACTCTCGCTCGCCCAGACCGTGCGGGTGCTCCGAGGACGGCTGCAGCCGCATCAGGTCCATCACGTTCACGACCCGGACTCGCAGCTCGGGCAGGTGCTCCCGGAGCATGTCGACGG
>JBFIWG010000031.1:0-17338 GCA_041606495.1 Nocardioidaceae bacterium | reverse complement strand
GTCGGCGGCGACTTCATCGTCACCGGTATCGCGTTTCTCGCCGCAGTGGGCATCGACCTGCTGAAGCGAAACATGTCGCGGCGCCGGCTGCCGGCCTTCTACCAGCAGGTCGCAGGCGGTCTGCTCGCCACCGTGTTCGCGGTCGTCACCGCGGCGGTCGAGATCCAGGTCGATCCCTCCCTCGTGGTCACTGCCAGCATCATCATGCTGCTGGCGGGCATCGGCTTCATGGGCGCCATCCAGGACGCCCTGACCGGGTTCTACATCACCGCCGGGGCCCGACTGCTCGAGGCGTTGCTGGCCACCGCCGGCATCATCGCCGGCGTCAGCGGCGGGCTCACGATCGGCAACATGCTCGGGGTCGAGGTAGGACGCCTGGACCCCGGCGCAGCAGGGTGGTCCTACATCCCCGTCATGGCCTTCGGTGGTGGACTGGCGGCGGCCGCGTTCGCGTTCGCCTCGTACGCGCCGATCCGGTCGCTGCTCCCGATCGGCGGCATCGCCGGCCTCGGAGTGGTCGTCTTCTTCACCCTGGACAACCAGGACGCCGGCCGCGCGTGGTCGGCCGCGACCGCGGCGATCATGATCGGCGTCGTGTCCTACGCCGTCGCCGGACGGGTGCGGGTGCCGCCCCTTGTCGTGGTCGTGCCCGCGATCGTCCCGCTGCTGCCGGGTCTGTCCATCTACCGAGGCCTCTCGCTGATGTCCGATGGGGACAGCAGCGGCATCATTGCGCTGGCCACCGCGGCCGGTATCGCGATCTCGCTCGCCTCCGGAGTCATCCTGGGCGAGTACATCGCCCAGCCGCTCAAGCGTGAGGTCCGCCGTCTCGAGGACCGGCTGTCCGGTCCGCGTCTGGTCGGCCCGATCCGGGCCCGGGCGGTACGACGGCCCAAGCGCTGACGCACGCAGGTCAGGGCACGGTGTCGATCGGGTGCTGCTCGCCGGTGGTCGTGTCGATCAGCGCTGCGCGGTCCGCGACGGTGACCAGTGGCAGCACGTCGTACACCGCGGCGGCGACCCGCGGGAGCTCGTCCAGGGTGGTGCGTGGGGTCAGCGTGCAGTGCGGCACCCACACCCCGGGGCGGTAGTGGTTGTGCAGGTCGGCGCCGGTCGACTCGACGGCCTCGATCACACGCTCCTGCCGCCCCGCGATGTCGCTGGTCACGGCCGGCACCAGCCAGGTCCGGCTGCGTCGGAACATCCCGATCGCGTCGAAGTGCAGCGTCATGGGGCCCTCGTCGGGCAACAGGTCGATCGCATCGCTCACCTTGTCCAGGTCGAAGCTGCGCAGCACCGCGTAGGAGAGGTGCGGGACGTGACGGCCATGGGTGTGTGACAGGAGCGTCGGCAGGCCGGAGTCCTCGAGCCGCTGCCACAGCTGGCGGATCAGCAGGTCGCTCCTGGCGTCGAAGAGCAGGCAGACAGCGAGCGCCATGGGTCACCCACGCACCTGGAAGTCCTCAGCCCCGGATGGCTCGATCTCGGAGACCTCTACACGGGAGACCGAAGCGTGCCGCGGGCCGTGGTGAGCCCAGTCCACCATCGCCTGCACAGCCGCCGCCGGCCCCTCGAAGACTGCCTCAACCGTGCCGTCGTGGCGGTTGCGCACCCAGCCGGTGACACCGTGACCGGCTGCCTCGCGGCGGCAGGTGTCACGGAAGAACACGCCCTGCACGAGTCCGTGCACGACGACGCGGCGTGCGACTCGGCTCGGTGTGCTCACGAGCCCATCATGGCGGTCCGAAGGGCCTCGAGCCATCGGTTCGGGGCATTCCCGGTGAACGGCTCGACGCCCGCCAGCACCGCCCGTCGTACCTCCTCGCAGGTCGAGACGGCGAGATCGACGACGTCACCGGGGTAGCCGAACCGGACCCGGTGGTCGGCGAACTCGTCCTCGTCGTCGACCCAGACCTCGCCATCCCAGCTGCGGACCACATCCAGGTCCAGGTCGACCACGTCGACCCTCCCGGCGGTGACGACGGGGACGGTGCTGATGTCCACGTAGAGGTCGCAGTACGAGACGCCGCCCGGCGCGTAGAAGGTGGCCACGAAGCCGCGATCCTCGGGCACCAGGACGACCTGGGGCTCACTGGTCCGGAACGCGTTGTCGGGCCGGCTGATCTCGGTGCCGACCGGAAGCCCCAGCCAGGCGCCGTGCTCGTCCCTGCCGAGCAGGCGGGCGTCGTACTCCCAGTGCGGGCGACCGCCCCACTTGCCGAAGGCCACGCGTACCTCGTCCACCCGAGCATCCTAGGCAGCGTGGCCCGACGATCAGTCCTCGTCGGGCACCGTGTCGGCCTTGACCGCGCCGCGCTCGCCGAGCGGCTCCGCCTCGCCCACGGTCGTGTCCTTGACGGTCTGGTGCTCGGCCTCTGCATTGACCTCGGCGCCGAACAGGACGATGAAGGCGGTGATCCACAGCCACAGCATGAGGACGGCCACGCCGGCCAGGGCGCCGTAGGTCTCGCCGTAGCTGCCGAAGTTGTCGACGTACAACGAGAAGCCCAGGGATGCGACGATCCAGATGGCGGTGGACACGAGCGCGCCTACGGAGACCCACTCGAACCTGGGGGAGTCCCGGTCGGGGGCGAACCGGTAGAGGATGCCCAGTGCCGCTGCAACGGCGACCAGGAGGCCCGCCCACCTGGCGATCTCGAGCATCACCCGCAGGAAACCGCCCGGCACCACCGCGTCCAGGTACACCGGGGCCACCGCGATCAGGGTGATGGCAACCAGGACGAAGGCGATCGCGCCCAGCGTGAAGAGCAGGGAGAGCACCCGGCGCTTCACGAAGCTGCGGGTCTCCTCCTCGTCGTAGGCGAGGTTGACCGCGAGCACCATGTTGTTGACGCCGCCGGAGGCGCTCCACAGGGCCAGTGCCAGGGCGACGAGCAGTCCGAAGCCGAGCGAGGAGCTGGAGGTCTCGGTGATGCTGCGCATCTGCTCGGTCAGCAAGGATGCGGCCTCGTCCGGCAGCGCCTGGGTGAGCTGCTCCGACTGCTGCGCGACGGTCTGCGGATCGGCCACCAGGCCGTAGACCATCACCGCCGCGATCATCGCGGGGAACAGAGACAGGAACGAGAAGAACGCGACGCCGGCCGCCATCAGCGGGACCTGGTCCTCCTTCATCTCGGACCAGGCGCGCTTGGTCACCTGGACCCAGCCCCAGCGAGGGATCTCGCGCGGGTTGAGCGCCTTCGCGCCGGGCAGCTTCTCGGCAAGAGCAGTTCGATCGGCCATGGAGAGGTCGTACCCCACGATCCGGCCCCTTAACGTCTCGTAAAGCAGATGCGCCTAGGGTGCGACCTTCCGGGCGATGCGGGCCACCACTTCCTGGTAGCGCGACCCCGCAAGGCGCACGCACAGGCCGAGGAGCTTCGCGTCGGCCCCCACCAAGATCCGGGCACGGTTCGCCAGCACCCCATCAATGATGACCTCGGCGGCACGTTGGGGGGTGGTCCGGGCCAGTCTGGTGTCGAAGAGCTCCGCCAACTGCTGCCGGTCAATGCTCGGCGAAGTCCGGGCGTTGCGAGCGATCGCGGTCTTGATCCCGCCCGGATGCACGCACGAGACCTGGACCGGGTGCCGCTTCACGAGCAGCTCCATCCGCAGCGCCTCGGTGAACCCTCGCACGCCGAACTTCGACGCGCTGTACGCCGCGTCTGCGGGCATGGCCATCAGCCCGTAGAGGCTGGAGATGTTCACAAGGTGCCCGTCGCCGCCGGCGATCAGGTGCGGGAGGAAGGCCCGGGTGCCGTGGACCACCCCCCAGAAGTTCGTGTCCACCACCCAGGCGAAGTCCTCCTCGGACATCTCCTCGAAGTCGCCGTGAGCGGCCACGCCCGCGTTGTTCACCAAGACGTTGACGCGGCCGAGGTCCTCGGCGACCGCTGTGGCGTACTCGTGGACGGCGTTGCGGTCGCTCACGTCTAGCCTGTCGGTGCGGATCTGGCCGGTGCCGAGCTCCCGGGCCTGTTCTGCGGTCTCCAGCAGTCCGACCTCGTCCTTGTCGCTGAGGGCGAGGACGGCGCCCTTCGCGGCGACGTTCAGCGACAGCGCCCGGCCGATCCCGGAGCCGGCGCCGGTGATCACGACGACCTTGCCATCCAGCGTCCTCATGCCGGCTGCTCCTCCGGCGCTGCGGTCTCGCGCTGGACGTGCTGCCGGGTCCGGGCGGTGATGCGGTAGCGCTCGAGGTCGAACCGGGCCGTGAGCCGACGGAAGGTGAACGTCGTACGCGGCCAGAGGGTCACGTTGCGGCCGTGCTCGTCGAGGTACCAGCTCGAACAGCCGCCTGCGCTCCACACCGTCCGCTCCATCCGTCGCTGGATGTCGTCGTTCCACGCTCGTTGTGCCTCGCGGCGGGGCTCGACGGTCGCGATGCCGCGCCGGTCCATCTGCGTCAGCGCGTCGGTGAGGTAGGCGATCTGGGACTCGATCATGAAGACCATGCTGGAGTGCCCGAGGCCGGTGTTCGGCCCGACGATGAAGAACAGGTTGGGGAAGCCGTGCACGGTGGCGCCCTTATACGCCGACATTCCCTCCCGAGCCCACTGCGCAGCCAGCGTCTCGCCGTGGCTTCCCGTGATGCGGTCGGCGATCGGCAGGTCCGTGGTGTGGAAGCCGGTCGCCACGACCAGGACGTCGACCTCGCGGTCGACCCCGTCCTCGGTGACCACGGAGCCGGCCGTGACCTTGCTGATCCGGTCGGTCACGAGGTCCACGTCGTCGCGGTCCAGGGTGGGGTAGTAGTCGTTGGAGATCAGGATCCGCTTGCACCCCATCTGGAAATGGGGCGTGACCTTCTCCCGGAGGTCCGGGTCGGAGATGCCCTTCCTGATGTTGGCGAGGGCCTGCTTCTGGGCCGGGAGGGTGAGCCTGGGGTCGACGGTGAAGCCTGGGACGAAGGTCTCGCGCCCCCAGTAGATCGCGGTGCGGTACAGCCGCTGCAACCCGGGGACGTGCCGGAAGCCGAGCCGTTCCACTCCGGTGTAGGCCCGGTCGCGCCGCGGCATCACCCAGGGAGCGGTGCGTTGGTAGACGTCAACGTGCGCGGCCACCGGGGCGATCTCGGGGATGATCTGCACGGCCGAGGCACCGGTGCCGATCACCGCGACTCGCTTGCCGGCCAGGTCCGCGTCGTGGTCCCAGGCGGCGGAGTGGAAGACCTCTCCTTCGAACGAGTCGATCCCGTCGATATCCGGCATCCGGGGCTCAGAAAGCGCGCCGGCCGCCGAGACCAGGACGTCGGCAGTGCAGGTCCCGGCGGAGGTGGTGATCCGCCAGAGCCCTGCGTCGCCGTCCCAGACGGCGCTCTCGACGTACGTGTTGAAGCGGAAGTGGTCGAGCAGACCCGACTCGTCGGCGACCCGGCACAGGTACGCCTGGATCTCCGGTTGGGGCGAGAAGGAGCGCGACCAGTCCGGGTTCGGTGCGAAGGAGAAGGAGTACAGCTGCGAGGGCACGTCGCAGGCGGCCCCGGGGTAGGTGTTGTCGCGCCAGGTCCCGCCGACCTCGTCTCCGCGCTCGGCGACCACGAAGTCGTGCTCACCCCGCTCCGCCAGCTTGATGGCCAGGCCCAGACCGCCGAAGCCGGCGCCGATCACGAACACGCGGACGTGGTCGGGGAGGGGAAGCGAGGATTCCATGGCGACGAACATACCGACGGTATCCAACCGGTGCCACCACCGCCCACGCATACCGGGCGGGGGTCGGGGCACGGAGCGGCCGAGACGTCGACGACTAAGGAGGCGCCATGCGCTTCGGCTACTTCCTCTCGTGCGAGGAGTACACCCCCGCCCAGCTCGTGGAGCAGGCACAGCTCGCCGAGGAGGCCGGCTTCGACGCGCTGTGGATCAGCGACCACTACCACCCGTGGAACGACGAGCAGGGCCAGAGCCCGTTCGTCTGGTCCGTCATCGGAGCCATCTCGCAGGTCTGCAGCCTGCCGGTCACCACCGCCGTGACCTGCCCGACGGTGCGGACCCACCCGGCCGTCATCGCACAGGCCGCCGCAACCAGCGCTGTCATGCTGGACGGCCGGTTCATCCTGGGTCTCGGGTCCGGCGAGGCGCTCAACGAGCACATCGTCGGTGCAGGGTGGCCGACGGTGAACGTGCGACTCGCCATGCTGGAGGAAGCGGTCACGGTGATCCGTGCACTGCTCACCGGGGAGACGGTCACCCACAACGGGCCGTACTACACCGTCGACACTGCCCGGATCTACACGCTGCCCGACACCCCGCCACCCATCTACCTCTCCGGCTTCGGGCCGAAGGCGACCGGTCTGGCGGGAGAAATCGCGGACGGCTACATCAACACCTCGCCGGACCGGGAGCTGCTGCAGCTCTTCAAGGAGCGGTCCGGCGGCAAGCCGGCGCAGGCAGGGTTCAAGGTCGGCTACGCCGAGTCCGAGGACGAGGGCGTCGCGATCGCACACCGGCTGTGGGCCAATGCCGGCCTCCCCGGAGAGCTCGCCCAGGTCCTGCCCAGTCCGCGGCACTTCGAGCAGGCATCACAGCTGGTGACGCCGGACATGACCCGCGACTCGGTGGTGTGCGGACCGGACGTGGAGCGCCATGTGGACGCCTTCGTGCCGTACGT
This sequence comes from Nocardioidaceae bacterium, assembly GCA_041606495.1. GTDB lineage: Bacteria > Actinomycetota > Actinomycetes > Propionibacteriales > Nocardioidaceae > Nocardioides_C. The sequence goes on along the minus strand of JBFIWG010000031.1, from coordinate 10,732 downwards.
CGACGCCGGGTACGACGAGGTGTACGTGGCGAACATGGGACCCCACTACAAGGAGATGCTGCGCACGTACGGCGACAAGGTGCTGCCGGCGCTACGGAGCGACTCGCGACTCGAGCGCCACGACGGCGATGGGTAGGGGTGCTCAGTAGAACGAGCACCGAGTCACGTCGACGTGGATCGACCGGCCCTCGTCCCAACGGTCGCTCCCGAGGTGCCAGCCCACGGTCAGCGAGGTGGGCACCCGGTACCCGTCGAACCGGCCCTCGACCTGGCAGGTCGCGCCGAAACGGTGCAACCCGAAGCTGCCGTCCGGGGGAGTGCCCCAGCGACGCATCTCTACCTGTTGCAGCCTGCCTTCCTCCCCGACGGTGATCGTCACCTGCTGGGTCTCGCCACCGACGCGCAGCAGTGCCCGCGCGTGGTCGTGGTCCACCGGTTCCCACCGCACCGCGGGGTCGAGCGCCGCTGCGGGAAGGGTGGCCAGGACTTCGATGGCGTGGCGCCCCGCCGCACTGCGGGTGATCCTCTCGTCGGAGGCGGACATCAGCCGCAACCTGCCGAGAAGCCGCCAGCGCATCTCACCCGAGAGGCGGGTGAACCGGTCGAAGCCGTGGACCGGGAGGCCTGCCAGACGGGTGCGCGCCGCCCAGATGAAGCCGTGGGGCAGTGACGTCCGCTGTCGGGACCGGAAGCGGTGCCAGGCCCGCCCCAGTCTGATCGTGCCCTCGGCCTCGACCTCCGCGGCGACGAGGAGAGGTGTCCCTGGCGTGATGCTGTGCAACAGCCAGCGCTGAACCGGGTCGGGCAGGCCGTCGACGAGGCTCGCGTCGAAGACGGCATACCGGTCGGTCGGCCCACCCAGGCCGACCCACTCGTCCTCCGGGACCCCGGCCGGCGCAGTCGTCTCGCTGGGCAGCCTCAGTCGGGCCAGGAAGAACCCCGTGACCCCGGCCATCGTGACGGCCATCGCTGCGCCACCGAGGGCACCGATCCCCGCGATGAGCCACGGTGACTGCCCCTCGCGCCACAGCGGGCTTGTGATTCCCGCGAAGGCCAGGAGCCCGGCGCACCACGCGGCTGCGTTGGCCGGGACCCAGATCCAGGCGCGTGCGACGTGACGGCGCAGAACGAACCACTGGGCGCTCCCGATCGACCCGAGCACGAGGATCCCGCTCAGCGTCGCGACCGGAATCGTCGCGACGAGCGGCCAGGTCGACCAGGTGGAGTAGAACGTGCTGGGGAGCATGCCCACCAGCCAGGCGAACGCGGCCGCCGCGGAGGTCGACACGGCCCAGTCCCGACGGGCGAAGCCGAAGAACTCGCGATGCAGGACCCGGGACTGGGCAAGTCCCAGCACCAGGCCCTCCAGGGCACCCGCGGCGACCAGAGCCGCCAGGACCACCGCCGGGGCCCGCTGCAGCACCAGGACCCCCACCGCAGCCGGGATGCAGAACCCCAGGGCCTCCCCGACCGAGACGTTCAGCAGCCAGGACCGGCGTAGCGTCCGGCTGCCCTGGCTGTAGGCATGCTGGAGGTCACCACCGACAACCGTTCCGGGCGGCTGGCGGAGCGACATGACCGCTCACGCCTCGACCAGCGTGGCGTGGTCGTGGGCCACCGTGATCACGGGGCAGTGGCAGGTCCTGGCGAGCTCGCTGGCGAGCCGCTTGTCGCGTCCGTGACGAGCCTGGCCCAGCACGACCATCTTGGCGTTCTGGGCGGCCGAAAGCAGGGCGTCCTCGATCGGGCCGTCCGGGGTGACCACAGCCACCGGGACTTCCGCGTGCAGATCGCCGAGGGCTTCCACCACCCACGACTGGGTCCGGTAGCGCGCCGCGCGGCGGTCGTGGTGAAGCGTGAAGAGGTCGGCCTCGGGCTCATGCTCGAACGCGTGCACGACCACGACGGCCGCGCCGGTTTCGGCCGCCTCGAGTGCTGCCCACCTCAGTGCCGCGGTCGCAGCTCGCGTGTGATCACCGCCCACGACGATGCGCTCCATCATTCCCATCGAACGGCTCCCTCGTCATGCATACCGCCCGGCGCGGAGTGCTGCTTCCATCGTCGCGGTCGGGCGATGGCTCGTTCAGGGCGCAATGGACATGCACGCAGGGACCTAAGACCCGTGTTCGAGACGCCGTGCCCCCCGGACCATGAGTTGAGGGCCAAGGAGGCGACGATGAAGAACGAACCCGTGGAACTGACGCTCGATGAGTGCCTGGAGCTGTTGAGCGGTGGCGTACTTGGGAGGGTGGCTCTGTCCACGCCCCTGGGTCCGAGGATCGTTCCGGTGAACTATGCGATGTACGAGGACAACATCGTGTACCGGACCACGCCGTACAGCGAGCTCGGGACGTACGGCTGGAACACCGACCTCGCGTTCGAGGTCGATCACATCGACTACGAGAAGCACCAGGGCTGGAGCGTGGTCGCCGTCGGCCGCGGAGAGATCATCGACGACGCCGACGAGCTGCAGGACATCCGGAACAACTGGGACCCGACGCCGTGGGCCACGGGCCACCGCCACCTCTACGTCCGGCTGCGCTGGCGCGACCTGACCGGTCGCAGGATCGGCGGGGACTGGACGCGAGAGTCGATGATGCCGGTACGCCGGGCGCTGTGACCCGTACGCTGGCCGTATGAGTGACCACACGGCCACTGACGGGCTCGATCTCCCCGGTGATGCGCGTGCGCTGCTCGACGCCGTTGTGGCGATCAGCTCGGACCTGGATCTCCACAGTGTGCTCAACCGGATCGTGGCCTCCGCCTGCGAGCTGACCGGGGCACAGTACGGCGCACTCGGTGTCCTCGGGAACGCCGGCGGGCTGACCGACTTCATCACCTTCGGCCTGACCGCGGAGAAGCACGCTGCGATTGGGGAGCTGCCGAGCGGCCACGGCATCCTCGGACTCCTGATCGACCATCCCAAGCCGATCCGACTCGAGCACCTCCAGGAGCACCCGAAGTCCTACGGATTCCCCGCGAACCACCCGCCCATGGACGCCTTCCTCGGCGTCCCTGTGTGGATCAGGGGGACCGTCTTCGGGAACCTCTACCTCACCGAGAAGCGGAACGGCCATCCGTTCACCGAGCAGGACGAGATGTTGGTCGGGGCCCTGGCGACGGCGGCCGGCTTCGTGATCGAGAACGCGCGTACCTATGCGCAGAGCGAGCGTCGTCGACAGTGGCAGGAGGCGTCGGCACAGATCAGCGAGGCACTGCAGCCACCGGTGCGCATCGGCGACGCTCTGCGGCAGATCGCCGTAAGTGCGCGGCGGGTCTCAGGGGCCGCCGCGATCGCCGTGGTCGGCCGGGGGGAGCGGAACGAGCACGAGATCGTTGCCTCCGACGGCGCACGCAAGGGCATGCTCGAGAACCTGGTCCAGGCCCTGGAGAAGCACATCGACTCCGCCGAGGTCGAAGCCGACGTCGTGATCGTGCCGCACGGGAGCAAGCACACCATAGTGATCGTTCCACTACGTGCACACCTCGCCGCCGAGGGCGCTCTGCTGGTGTTGCTCGAGGGCGGGCGTGGCAGCTTCGAGATGGAGGAGGCCGAGCTGCTCGCGTCGTTCGCGGACCAGGCGTCGCTGGCGCTCGACCGGACCCAGGCGATCATCGACCGCCAGGAGCTCATGCTCGTGACGGACCGTGACCGGATTGCGCGCGACCTCCACGACCTTGTGATCCAACGACTGTTCGCGACCGGGCTACAGCTGCAGGGTGCCCGCAGGATCGCGGTCAGTGACGAGGTGGCAGACCGCATCGACAGCGCCGTGACCGAGCTCGACCTGACCATCCGCGACATCAGGTCGACCATCTTCGAGCTCCAGCGGGGGCACGATGTGTCGCTTCGCGGAGACGTCCGGGCTCTGGTCAAGGAGTACACCCCGACACTCGGGTTCACGCCGGCGGTCGGCACCTCGGGGCCGCTGGACACCGGGGTGCGGAAGGAGCTCGGTGAGCAGCTTCTGGCGGTGCTGCGCGAGGCGCTGTCCAACGTGGCTCGCCACGCAGACGCGAGCGCCGCGACCGTCGAGGTGGAGGTGGACGATCACGAGCTGCGGCTGTACGTGTCGGACAACGGTCGCGGGCTGCCGCCTGACGCCCACGAGAGCGGTCTCCGCAACGCCCGGCGTCGCGCCGCTGACCACGGTGGGTCACTGCGGCTTCGACCCGAGGAACCGAGGGGAACACGCCTGGAGTGGCGGGTCCCACTGGGCTGAGACGTTCAGTCCTCTGCGGGAACCACGACCACGGGGCACTCCGAGTAGTGCAGTACCGCTCGTGCGACCGAGCCGAACGTGAAGCCACCGAGCCTGCTGTCGGTGTGCCTGCCCAGCACCACGGACTGGGCGTTGGCGGCGGCGTCCAGGACCGCCATGGCCGGATGCTTGTGCTCGTGCACGATCTCAACAGTGACGTCGGGGAAGCGCTCCTGCCACGGACCCATCACGTTGTGGAGCTCGTTGACGGAGTCCGTCTCCCACTCCGAGGTCTGAGCGGCGACCGCGGCCGCGTCCCACGAGTACACCGTCGGCGGTTCCCAGCCGTGCACAGCGATCAGGGGAACCCCGAGGCGCTCAGCGCGGTTGAAGGCAAGGTGGAACGGGCGGTGGTGGACCTTGTAGGGGTCGACCCCGAGCACCACCGGTGCCCCACGATGAACGTCCTGCTTCCAGGAGTCCGGGATGATCGCGACCGGTACCGTCGCCCGGCCGGCCAGCGCGATCGACGTCGACCCGACCAGCACTCGGGCGAAGGAGCTGAGACCGCGCTTGCCCACCACGATCAGGCGAGCGTCATGAGAGTTCTGCAGGATCGCCTCGACGGGCGGTCCGAACACCACCGACGTCCGCACGTCGTTCTCGTCCACGACGTTGCGCACATCGTGGCGGGCGTCCGCCAGCATGTCCCGGGCCTGCTCATCCCGGTGCCTGATCGACTTGTGGGGAGTGGGGAACATACGTTCCTCGAGGGCTGTGACGAGGACGACCTCGGCGCCCACGGCCGCGGCTTCGTCGGCCGCCCACTCGACCGCGCTGCGGTTGCGCTCGGACCCGTCCACCGCGACGACGATCGGTGTCTGGCGGCTGAACCCGGGATCTGCCTGATGAGGATGCGGATGAGTCGTAGACATGAACTGAGCATCTCGGGCATCGGCAGGGAGGAGAGAGTGCCGAGCGGCACCTGCGCCCGGGTCCAAGGTCCCGCTCGGCGTCGGATCAGGTGAGCAGCTTCGAGGCGAGGACCGCCGCCTGGGTGCGACGTTCCAGCCCGAGCTTCGAGAGGATGCTCGACACGTAGTTCTTGACCGTCTTCTCGGCAAGGAACAGGCGCTCGCCGATCTGGCGGTTGGTGAGCCCCTCAGCTATCAGCGCCAGGATCTTGCGCTCCTGGTCGGTGAGCTTGGCGAGCTCCTCGTTGTCCTCAGGTCCTCGTCGTACCCGCTCCAGGACCCTCGCGGTGAGCGCCGGATCCAGCAGTGACTGACCTGCAGCGACCCGTCGTACTCCTTCGATGAGGTCGTTGCCGGTGATCTGCTTCAGGACGTACCCGGCAGCGCCCGCCAGGATCGCGGCGAACAGGGCCTCGTCATCGTCGTAGCTGGTGAGGATCAGGGCCTTGATGCTCGGGTCGATCGAACGAACCTCGCGGCACACGTCGATGCCGCTGCCGTCCGGCAGCCGACCGTCGAGGACGGCCACGTCGGGTCGGAGGGCGGGGATCCGGGCGATGGCTTCCTTGACCGAGCCGGACTCGCCGACGATCTCGATGTCGCCCTCGCTCTCCAGCAGTTCGTGAAGGCCCCGGCGGACCACCTCGTGGTCGTCGAGGAGGAAGACGCGGATCGGCGTGGTGTCCATACTTGTTTCTACCTCTCGAGCGACCGAATTGCACCCAGAAGAAGACAATTCTCCTCGCCCTGACAATGTTTGCGCGAGGGCCGGAGGTCCCGGAACGGGCACGACGATCGACCCTTTCGCCTCAGGCGACGGTTCCGCCACCGTAGGGGCATGGACATGTCGGTGGTGCACGGCTCCGTAGTGGTGGGCGTGGACGGTTCGGAGGAGAGCAAGGCGGCGCTGGCCTGGGGTGTGCGTCAGGCCGCCTGCGAGCTGCGGCACGTGACCGTAGTACACGCGTGCGGGCTGCCAGGTCCGATGGACGACTTCGAGGACATCGACGCATCGGAGGAGGGACTGCGCGCCGTGGGTCGAGCCGTGGTGCGCGAGGCGTTGGCGGACCTGCGCCGGACCCGCGGCCGGGTCGGCCTGGAGTCCGTGGTCTGCATGGGCCACCCCGACGTGGTGCTGGCCGAGGCGTCGGAGACAGCGGCCATGGTCGTCGTCGGTGCGCGCGGTCGCGCCGCGATCAGCAGCTCTCTGCTGGGGCCGGTCAGCACTCAGCTGACGCGGGAAGCGCACTGCCCGGTGGTCGTCGTACGCGGCTCCGTTGCTCCCGAGACAGCATCGGTCGTGGTCGGGGTCGACGGCACGTCGGCCTCGACGGCTGCCATCCAGTTCGCGTTCCACGTCGCGTCGACGAGGCGGTTGCCGCTCACCGTCCTGCACACGATGTGGGACCTCCGGGAGCGCGCCTCGTCCTTCATCGACACCCGCAGCTACGCCGCGAAGGTCGACCGTGCTGAGGAGGAGGAGCTGCTCGTGGCGGAGACGATCGCAGGTCTGGGCGAGAAGTACCCCGACGTCGCGGTCACCGAGGACTTCCGCACGGGCGACCCGGTCCAGCACCTGGTGGAGGTGTCCCGGTGGTCATCCCTGGTCGTGGTCGGGACTCGCGCGCGAGGGAGGGTCCGGGCCACGCTGCGCGGCTCGGTGAGCCATGCGGTGGCGGAGCGTGCGGACTGCCCGGTCGCCGTCGTGCGGCCGTGAGGACATGACAAAGCCGGCCCGGTCTCTTCGTGACCGGGCCGGCTTGGTTGAGCCTTGCTATTTCAGAGAAGCTGCGATCCAGGTGCGACCAACAGGCCGACCACGATCAGGACGATTCCCCAGAGCATCTGGCCGCGGACGAGTCCGACGACACCGGCGATGATCAGGACGATCCCGAGGATCAAAAGAAGCGTTGCCATGGTGTGTTCCTCCTTGTCACCAACAGAAGTGCCCTCGGCGGAACATCCCAAACCCATGCCACGGTCAAGATTCGGTCAGGCATCCACCAGCGGCACCGGCCTCGGGTCCCCGATCTCGGCCGCCGCCTCCCAGAGCAGGCCGTGCCCCCTCGCCTTCGGGAGTGCGCGCATGACCTTTCTCGCCGCCTCCTCCGGGGTCAGTCCCAGCAGCACCGCATAGGCGACCGCGGCGGCCGGGGTCCGCTGCTCGGCCGCCACGCAGTGCACCAGCACCTGGTGCTCCTCGGCTCGCAACCCCCGGATGGCGTCCGCGACGTCGTAGAGCGCGAAGTGCAGGTTCGGGTTCTGCGCAGGGTCGTCGCTGTCAACCAGGCGTGACTCGATCCGGTGCTGAGGTCTCGTCTCGTGGTCGCGTCGACCGACCCGGCACAGGGAGACCACAGCGGAGGCGTCGTGGTCGCGGCTGCGCATCGTCCCGAGCACCACCCCGGCATCGAGTGGATGGTGGACCACCTTGCTGGAAGCGGATCCCTCGTAGCGGACGTGGTCACAGGTCGGCCAGCCCCTGTCGTCCGGTCGGCCGTCGCGGCTCGAGAGGGTCGCCAAGGCGACGAGGTCAGTGGCCCGCATGCCGGGCCAGCCGTGCACGAGTCGCCGCCAGTGCCACGGCACTGCCGAGGCTCCCCAGCGCGCGCCGAGCAGGCCGCCGGCAATCGCCGAGACCGTGTCCGTGTCGTCGCCGATGCGGATTGCGCGGTGCAGCGACTCCTGCAGATGGAGGCACTCGAAGCTGCCATGGGACGGGCGGTGTCGGGGTACGTCGGTCTGCGCGATGGCAGCCACCGCCGCCTGCAGCGCGGTCACCGTGAAGCCGTTCGGTCGGAACGTGTCAGGCGGTCGCATGCAGGCGTCGTCGATCCACGCTCTCCAGAGCTCCTGGCGTTCGCGGGGGAGCAGCGTGATGCCTGCGGTGAACTGGAACCGGCCCTCCAGGACGGCCAACCGGATTGCCTCGGACCAGATCACGCAGGCGTCGCCGGCGAGCGGGTCGGCGTGCGTCAGCTCCGCGACGGCACGTGCCGCCTGGGCGGTCTGTCCACGGTCGTCGAGCGAGGCCAGGGCAACCGGGGACGTGCGCATCAGAGCGCCGTTGCCCGCGGAATGACGGTTCTCGCGCGCGTACCGGTGGGCCGAGGCGGTCATCGCGGCCGCGTCCTCGAAAGCCGACGTTCCTGCGAGCACCGCGCGGGTCTGCACGCCGATGTCCATCGGACCTGACCGGTACCACCGGTGGAAGTTGCCGGCGATCTTGTCGAGCGACTCGCGACTGCTGAGGTCGGCGCCGGTCGCCGCCACCTGCGCGACGCACACCGCCATCTGGGTGTCGTCACTCCACTCGCCCGGGGCGCCGTTGATCAGGCCGCCGCCCAGCATGGCTGCGCGCACGCCGGCAGGCGGAGGCGTGCCGAACTCGTAGTGGACCCCGAGCGCGTCGCCGACCGCCTGGCCAAGCAGCACGCCCGCGGCTCTGTCGGCCTGGGCTGTGGTCAGTTGAAGCATTCATCTACCCCCGTAGTTGTGCCAGCCACTCTAGGAGAGAGTGCGCCCGCGAGATGGTAATTGTCAGTAAGACAAGATAGACTGGCGTGGTGACCTACACCAGCGAGTATCCGGTCTTCTACGTGACCGTCGACATCGTCGTCCTCACGGTCCGGGACGGCGCCTTGTGCGCGCTGGTGGTCGAGCGCGGCGAGCGACCGTATCGCGGCAGGTGGGCCCTCCCTGGCGGCTTCGTCAAGCCGGAGGAAGACCTGGAGGCGGCCGCCGTCCGCGAGCTCGGCGAGGAGACCGCGGTCTCGACAGGTGTCGTGCGTCTCGAGCAGCTGGCCGCCTTCGGTGCTCCCAAGCGCGACCCGCGGCATCGCGTCGTCAGCGTTGCCTGGCTGGCCATCGTGCCGCACGGCCCTGCGCCGACTGCGGGGTCGGACGCGGCAGCCGCGGCCTGGAAACCCGTCGAGTACCTGCTGCGCCGCGGTCGTCTCGCGTTCGACCACAAGGACATCCTCGGTGTCGCCGTGGAGCGGGCGCGAGCCAAGCTGGAGTACTCCGCCCTTGCCCTCGACTTCGTGCCCGAGGAGTTCACCGTCGCCGAGCTCCGCGAGGTCTACGAGGTGATGTGGGGCACCGAGCTCGACGCCGGGAACTTCCACCGGAAGGTGACCAAGGCGCCCGGGTTCCTCGAGTCGACCGGGAGGTCGGTCCAGCGCGGCCCCGGCCGGCCGGCAGAGCTCTTCCGCCGTGGTGGGGCTGACGAGCTCTACCCCCCGTTGTCACGTAGCTCGCTCTCACGGACCCAGCGCGCGTGAGCTGCCGATGAGGCGCATGCCTGTGGTGGCGCTCGGTCTCGTCAGTGTCGTGGTCGGCGCCGGGGTCGTGGTTTCGACTGTGCTGCCCCCCACCGCTCCGTCCGACGTCGCCGGCCGCGTAGAGCCCGGCCGCTCCCAGGAAGTCGTGGTGACCGGGCATGTGGATGGCGACACGATCAGGGTCCGCTTCGTCGCGGACGGCCCCGCCGGTGCTCGCGGGGAGGAGGTCTCGGCCCGGCTGTTGGAGATCGACGCTCCTGAGGTGGCACGGCCTGGAGCGCCCGGACAGTGCTACGCGGCCGAGGCGTCAGCCGCGTTGGCCGAGCTGATGCCCGTCGGGTCGTCCGCCCTGGCAGAGCCGGACCGTGAGCTGCTGGACCGCTACGGGCGCACGCTGCTGTACTTCCACACCCTCGACGACGGTCGGCGGACGTTCGTCAACCGAGAGCTCGTCGCAGAGGGGTTCGCGGAGGCCGTTCTCTTCGAGCCCAACGACAGGTACATCGACGCTATGCGCGAGGCCCAGGCCGGAGCCGAGCAGGACCGTCGGGGGTTATGGGGTGCTTGCGCCTACTTCGGCGAGCCTGTCCCGTGACAGGCGAGAGGCCCCGGAGAAGTGCTCCGGGGCCTCTCTGGGTCTGGTTCCAGGTCAGCCCTGGTTCAGACGGTCTCGTCTCAGACGGTCTGAGGGGCGATCGTGAACTGCACGCCGCCGTTCTCGTCTACCTGGGCGTCGAGGATCTTGTCGTCGAGGGTGACCGCTGCGGTCTCCTCGAGGAACCCGCGGGCGCCCGCTTCCTCGAGGACCTGGTCGCCGGGCTGGGGTGCCTCGGTCGGCATCACGTGCAGGGCCGGGGAGTCCTCGGCGTCCTGGCTGATTCGCAGGCCGGCCTCCTGGCCTTCGCTCGTCTGGTCGACGATGCTCTTCACAACGGTGCTGGCGTTCTCGGTCAAGGTGAGCACGGTGGGGTGTCTCCGATCGATTGCGTTTCGCGTTCCCCTCCACCGTGCACCCGCTGGCAGGTGGACACAAGTCCACGGGGCGCTTCGGGCGTGTTGGTCGAGTCACCATCGAGCCGACCGGGCCGCCGGTGACCGGCGGGTAAAGCCGGTTGCCCTCGCGCCCTAGACTCATGGCGTTATGGCAGAGGCAGGTCCGCATCCGCGTCGTTCGAGACGCCGACGTCCTGGAAACCAGTCTCACGGTCGGCGGCGAGAGCTGAGCCCCGAACAGATCGAGCAGCGCGCCGCGCTGGTGCCGCAGATCCGCTTT
>JBFIWG010000030.1:0-17638 GCA_041606495.1 Nocardioidaceae bacterium | reverse complement strand
GGTGCCCGCCGACATCTGGCTGGGGCAGCGCAGCGGCTGGGACGCGGTCGCGGGGCTGACGTTCCAGGCGGCTTGGGCGGTGGCGCTTCTCGCCCTGTGTGCCGGCGTGATGGCTCTCGCGACGCGCACGGTGGTGGTCCAGGGTGGTTAGCAACGCGCTCTGGGGAGCCCGCGCCTATCTGCTGCTTGTGGCCATGTGGATCCGGGTCTCGATGACCTACCGGACCTCCTTCGTGGTCCTGACCCTCGGCCAGCTGTTCATCACCGGGCTGGACTTCGCCGCCATCCTGGTGATGTTCACCAACATCGACGCCCTCGGCGGGTTCGGGTTGGCCGAGATCGCCTTCCTGTACGGCGGATCCGGACTGTGCATGGGCCTCGCGGACCTGCTGGTCGGCAACGTCGAGCGGCTCGGCACCCGGATCCGGATGGGGTCTTTCGACGCGATGATGGTCCGACCGGTCCCGGCGTACGCCCAGGTCTGTGCGGACGAGTTCGCCCTGCGCAGGCTCGGACGGATCACCCAGGCCGGGGTGGTGTTCGCCTGGTCCGTGCTCGCGCTCGACATCGACTGGACCTGGCAGCGGATCGCGATGGTGCCCTACCTGCTGGCCGCCGGCACGCTGATCTTCGTCGCCCTCTTCACCCTCGGCGCGGCGTTCCAGTTCTGGACCACCGACGGCTCCGAGGCCGCCAACGCGTTCACCTACGGCGGCAACACGATGACCCAGTACCCGCTCACCATCTACCCGGTCGAGGCCGTCAAGGCGCTGACGTTCATCGTCCCGGTGGCGTTCGTGAACTGGTACCCCAGCCTCTACATCCTCGACCGCCCCGACCCGCTGGGCCTGCCCACACCCATGCAGTTCGCCTCCCCCGTCGCTGCCCTGGTCCTGTGCCTGCTCGCCGGGCTGGCCTGGCGCACGGGTGTCCGCCGCTACCGATCGACCGGGAGCTAGCCATGTCACTGATCGAGGTCACCGACCTCTCCCGCGAGTTCGTGGTACGCCGCAAAATGGGCCGCTTCCGGCGGGAGACCAGGACCGTGCGCGCGGTCGACGCGCTGTCCTTCGAGGTCGAGCGCGGCGAGATGGTCGGCTACATCGGCCCCAACGGAGCCGGGAAGTCGACGACGATCAAGATGCTGACCGGGATCCTCGTCCCGACGTCCGGTTCGCTGGCGGTCGCAGGGATCAACCCCTCGCGTGACCGGGTGGCCCTCACCCGCCGGATCGGCGTGGTGTTCGGCCAGCGCACCACGCTCTGGTGGGACCTGCCGCTGCGGGACTCCTTCGAGCTGCTGCGCCGGATCTACCGGATCGAGTCCGGCCGCTACCGCCGCAACCTCGCGGAGTTCACCGAGCTGCTCGACCTCGGCGACCTGCTCGACACCCCGGTTCGGCAGCTGTCCCTGGGCCAGCGGATGCGCGGTGACATCGCCGCGGCGCTGCTGCACGACCCGGAGATCCTGTACCTCGACGAGCCCACCATCGGCCTCGACGTGATCAGCAAGGGGCGTCTGCGCGAGTTCCTGCGCACCGTCAATGCCGAGCGCGACTTGACGCTCCTGCTGACCACCCACGACCTCCAGGACATCGAGCAGCTCTGCTCACGGGTGATGGTCATCGACCACGGCTCGATGGTCTTCGACGGCACCCTCGACGCCTTGCACGAGCGCGGCGGCTCGACCCGCACGCTGGTGGTGGACCTGATCGACGAGGCGCCGCCGATCGACGTACCGGGCGCGGTGACCACGCGGGTGGAGGGTCCGCGTCAGTGGCTGTCCTTCCCCGCCAAGTCCAGCGCCGCTCCGATTGTGGCGGCGGTGGCGGCGGCGTACGACGTCGCGGACCTGTCGATCACCGAGCCTGACATCGAGCACGTCATCCGGGAGATCTACGCCGGCTGAACCGCATGTTCAGGCGACCAGCAGCATCGTGGTGGCGAAGACCAGGCCGCTGACGATCAGCGTCACGATGGTGAAGCCCATGACGTCGCGGATCTTCAGGCCGGCGATGGCGAGCAGGGGAAGCGCCCAGAACGGCTGGATCATGTTGGTCCACTGGTCGCCGTACGACACACCCATCACCACCACGGCCGGGTCGACCCCGAGCTGGCTGGCGGCGTCGAGGAAGATCGGCGCCTGCACTGCGAACTGCCCGCCGCCACTGGGCACGAACATGTTGATCAGCCCACCTGCGAGGAAGCTCCACAGTCCCAGCGTCTGCTGAGTCGAGATGGAGACGAAGAAGTCGGCGAACACGCTGATCAGACCGGTGGCCGTCATGATGCCGAGGATCCCGGCGTACATCGGGAACTGCAGCAGGATCTCGCCGACGTTGCGGGCCGCGTCGCTGACGAGGCCGCCGAGCTCGCGCGGCGAACGCACCAGGAGCAGGACGAGGCACAGGAACGTCCAGTTGACGATGTCCAGCGTCAGCGCGAATCCCTCCTGGGCGAAGTAGACGACCAGGTAGGTCAGCAGCAGCAGGCCGATCACCGAGGTGACGACGCGGCTGCCGTCGACCCGCTCCGCGGGAGTGCGGATGTCCACGCGCGACTCCGCGTCGTCCTCCGAGGCCAGTCGGGCATGCTCGGGCAACTCGATGATCTCGTCATCGCCGCGGGGTGCCATCAGCATCATCGCGCCGGTCACCAGGGCGACGGTCACCACGGCAGCCACGATGTTCCAGGACGCGAAGATCGTCTCCGACACGGGAACCAGCGCACCGGTCTGCTCCTCGACGAAGCTCCCAGGCGTGGCGGCCGCCAGAGGGCCGGAGCCGGAGTAACCCATGTGCCAGACGACGAAGCCGGAGTAGCCGGCGGCCACCAGCAACGGGTAGTGCAGCCGCATGCCGCGGGCCCGTGCGCCTCGCGCGACCTCGATGGAAAGCATCGCCCCGACGACCAGGCCGAGCCCCCAAGTGATCAGGGACGCGATCGAAGCACACAGGCAGACGAACCCGTAGGCCTGCGCCGGCGTCCTTGGCACCCGAGCAGCGGCGCCGAGCAGCCGGCGGACCGGCGCGGTGTTCGCCAGGACGTAGCCGAGCAGCAGGACCAACGACATCTGGGTCATGAACGCGAGCAGGCCCGTCAGACCGTCACCCCAGGCCCGCACCACCGCGACGGGCCCGCTCTCGGTCAGCCCGAGCGCGAGCAGTCCGACGATCAGGGTCAACGCGACGGCGAAGACCAACGATCCCGGAAGCCACCGCTCCGAGACACGGACCAGTGGGCGGGCAAGCGTGTTCAACATGGGACGACTCCTCCGAGTAGGGCGCGACGACATGTTTGTGAGCTGTCGCACCTGACGACGCCTGACCCACATGTTGCCGCCAGGACCGGGCAACAAACCTGCGGAGAGGAAGGCCACCGGTTCCCTTCGACCGCGCATTCTTGACTGATTCCAGAAAAGGTGTTTGGGTTGCCCCGATGTACGTCGACCCCGCCACCGTCCTGCGCAGCTCGAGCCTGCGCGTGACCAAGCAGCGCGTCGCCGTACTCACCGCACTCGCAGAGGCCCCGCACTCGGGCGCCGACGTGGTGCTGCAGCGGGTGCGAGGCGAGGTCGGCCAGGTCTCGACCCAGGCCGTCTACGACGTGCTCAACACCTTGACCGACCGAGGGCTGGTCCGCCGCATCCAGCTGCCCGGCTCCTCGGCACGCTACGAGCTGCGCGTCGGCGACAACCACCACCACGTGGTCTGCCGTCGCTGCGGAGCCGTTGCGGACATCGACTGCGCAACCGGGCAGGCCCCCTGCCTCGAGCCCAGCGGCCTCGACCAGCACGCCCCCGGCTTCGTCGTCGACGAGGCCGAGGTGACCTACTGGGGCCTCTGCGCGTCCTGCGCCTCGGCCGATGTCAACGACTCATCTTCCACCTGAGAACGAGCACTCCCGAACCCCACGATCTGGAGGAACTGCATGTCCAGCAACGCACGCCCCAACGGTGGCTCCACCACCGGGACCGGCGCCCCGGCCCAGAGCGACCGGAACGTCCTGACCGTCGGCGCCAACGGCCCGATCCTGCTGCACGACCATCACTTCATCGAGCAGATGGCGCACTTCAACCGTGAGCGGGTGCCGGAGCGCAACGTGCACGCCAAGGGCACCGGCGCGTTCGGGGTCTTCGAGACCACCGAGGACGTCTCGAAGTACACCAAGGCGGCGCTGTTCCAGCCCGGCGTGAAGACCGACATGCTGGCCCGCTTCTCCACCGTCGCCGGCGAGCAGGGCAGCCCCGACACCTGGCGCGACCCCCGCGGTTTCGCGCTGAAGTTCTACACCTCCGAGGGCAACTACGACCTCGTCGGCAACAACACCCCGGTCTTCTTCATCCGGGACACGATGAAGTTCCCGCACTTCATCCGCTCGCAGAAGCGCCGCGGCGGGACCGGCCTGCGTGACAACGACATGCAGTGGGACTTCTGGACCCACAACCCCGAGTCCGCCCACCAGGTCACCTGGTTGATGGGTGACCGCGGCATCCCCGCCACCCTGCGGCACATGAACGGCTACGGCTCGCACACCTACATGTGGTTCAACGAGGCCGGCGAGAAGTTCTGGGTGAAGTACCACTTCAAGACCGACCAGGGCGTCGAGACGCTCACCCAGGAGGAGGCCAACCGGATCGCCGGTGAGGACTCCGACTACCACCGCCGCGACCTGAGCGAGGCCATCGAGCGAGGCGAGCACCCGTCGTGGACCCTGTACGTCCAGGTGATGCCGTACGAGGACGCCAAGGACTACCGGTTCAACCCGTTCGACCTGACCAAGGTGTGGCCGCACGGCGACTACCCGCTGATCAAGGTCGGCAAGATGACCCTGAACAAGAACCCGGAGAACTTCTTCGCGCAGATCGAGCAGGCCGCGTTCGAGCCCAGCGCCGTCGTACCCGGCATCAGCTTCTCCCCCGACAAGATGCTTCTCGGCCGGGTGTTCGCCTACTCCGACACGCACCGCTACCGGATCGGCCCGAACTACCTGCAGCTGCCGGTCAACAAGCACCGGGTCGAGGGCGCGAACACCTACCAGTTCGACGGCCCGATGGCCTACGAGCACACCGGAGACGCACCGGTCTACGCCCCGAACTCCTACGGGCGCGGCTACAGCGACCTGACCGGGCCGATGGAGGACAGCTGGGAGGTGGACGGCGAGATGGTCCGCTCCGCCTACAACCTCCACGCCGAGGACGACGACTTCGGTCAGGCCAACACCATGATCAACGAGGTCTTCGACGACGCCCAGCGCGAGCGCTTCGTCAACAACGTCGCCGGGCACATCCTCGGCGGAGTGAAGGACGAGACCCTGCCTCGCGTCTTCGAGTACTGGAAGAACGTCGACGCGGAGATCGGCAAGCGCATCGAGGAGGCGGTCTACGCCGGCAAGTCCAAGCTGCCCTCGCCGCACCCGACCGACGCCGCGGACAGCGAGGTCAAGCCGGCCTGAGCGGGTCGGGCCACGTGCCCGGACAGTCACCGACGGTGGCGTGGAACCCTCGGGTTCCGCGCCACTGTCATGTCGCGGCGAGGTTCGAGGGCATCGACCGGACGCCGTGGGGCACAATCGGCCCATGGGCAAGGCGAGGAAGCACGGCACTGACGTCCTGGGCGAGCCCTACCTCGCTGAGATCATCGACCTCCCCGACGACGAGGAGGGCGCCGTCATCGCCACCCTCGTCTCCCGTAAGGCGACCGACACCACGACCCGTGCGGTGCTGCACCTGCACGGCTACGCCGACTACTTCTTCCAGACCCCGGCCGCCGACTACTGGACCGGTCGCGGCTACGACTTCTACGCGCTGGACCTGCGCAAGTACGGCCGCTCCCTCCTCGAGCACCAGACGCCGAACTTCGTCACGGACCTCTCCCACTACTTCGAGGAGATCGACGCCGCGGTACGACGGATCCGGGATCGCGACGGCCACGACCACGTCATCGTCACGGCCCACTCCACCGGCGGTCTCATCGCTGCCCTGTGGGCCCACACGCGCCAGCCTGGCCTCGCCGGCATGGTGCTCAACTCCCCCTGGCTGGACCTGCACGGCCACTTCCTGATGCGTACGGCGGGTACGACCGCGCTGGACCAGATCGGGGCCCGCCGGCCGTACCTCACCATCCCGCGGCCCGGCTCACGCCTCTACGGACAGAGCCTGCACAAGGACCACAAGGGCGAGTGGGAGTTCAACCTGGACTGGAAACCCCTCGAGAGCTGGCCGATCTACGCCGGCTGGCTGCGCGCGATCCGGCGCGGTCACGCGCAGGTGCACCGCGGCATCGACATCGGGGCGCCGGTGCTGGTGATGACCTCCGGGGGAAGCGCGTTCCCGAAGGAGTGGGACGACACGGTCATCAGCAACGACGTCGTGCTCAACGTCGAGCAGATCAGGAAATGGGCCCACAAGCTCGCCGAGCACGTCACGCTGGTCCGGGTGCCCGGCGCGCTGCACGACATCACCCTGTCCGCCGAACCGGTCCGCACGCGTGCCTTCGAGGAGATCACCCGCTGGCACGCGGCGTACGTCGACTGACCCTCACCGTCCGCTGTCTGGGCTCATTTGGCGGCGAAAGCACCGCCCGCGGCCCCATCCAGGTGCCGTTGCCGCCAAATGACGCGATCCCGG
This sequence comes from Nocardioidaceae bacterium, assembly GCA_041606495.1. Lineage (GTDB taxonomy): Bacteria > Actinomycetota > Actinomycetes > Propionibacteriales > Nocardioidaceae > Nocardioides_C. Next base: position 11,010 of record JBFIWG010000030.1, on the reverse strand, counting down.
CGACCAGGGCGCGTGGTTCGTGACCAGATGGCTCCCGGACCCACCCAGGAACAGCCATCTGCTCACGAACTATCGCCGCCCCCCACGCCGGACCCGGCAGCCCGCTTCCCAGGCAGCCCCGGCGCATTTGGCCACACCCACAGCTAGTCGGTGAAGAAACTGACCAAGGCCACGACGCCGACCAGCACGATGACCGTGCGCAGCGCCAGTGGCGGCAGCCGGCGGCCGACGGTCGCACCAACCTGACCGCCGATCACGGACCCGACGGCGATCAGCGCGACCGCGGTCCAGTTCACCTCGGCGACCACGATGAAGATGACGGCGGCCACGGCGTTGACCAGGCCGGCCAGCACGTTCTTGGTGCCGTTCAGCCGCTGCAGCGACTCGTGGATCCCGATTCCCAGGACCGCCATGAGCAGGACGCCCTGGGCAGCGCCGAAGTACCCGCCGTAGATTCCCGTCGCGAACACCAGCGCCCAAACCCAGGCAGCGCCGTGCTCGGGCACTCCCCCGCGCTTCTCGGCCGAGGCGAGCACCCGACGCGCGATCCGGGGCTGGAGCACCACCAGCACGCAGCCGGCGCCGATCAGCACCGGAACGATGGTGTCGAACGCCGCGGCCGGCAGGGCCAGCAGCAGCACCGCCCCGACCACGCCGCCGGCCAGGGAGGCGCTGGCCAGGCGCAGCAGGCGGCCCCGTTGGCCCACCAGCTCGCGCCGGTAGCCGATCGCGCCGGAGACCGATCCGGGCACGAGCCCGATCGTGTTGGACACGTTGGCTGTCACGGGAGGTACGCCGACAGCAAGCAGGGTCGGGAACGTGATCAACGTTCCCGACCCCACCACAGTGTTGATGGTGCCGGCCGCGATCCCCGCCAGGAAGACCGCGACCATCTCGAGCCCGGTCACTGAGCGGGAGGCTCCCCGGGGTCGCCCGACATCTCGGAGGCCTCGCCCGTGGGCATCTCAGCACCAGCCTGCGGGGCCGACGGGGTCGCCGGACCGGCCGATGAAGCAGCCTTGCCCTTTGCGCCACCGCCGGAACCGGGCGTCGACTCCTGCGCCGCCGCGATCGCCGCGGCCACCTCCTCGCGAGTGCTCTGCAGAGCCCGGTCCTCCTCGGAACTCTCGACGCCCAGGGCGGTCCCCATGTCGACCCGCTTGGCCGGACCCTCGACCTCGTCCGGAATGCCCCGGAGGCTGTTCATCGTCGAGCCCAGGCCCTCGAGCGCCTTGCCGATCTCGCTCGGGACGATCCACACCTTGTTGGCGTCGCCTTCGGCGATCTTGGGCATCATCTGGAGGTACTGGTAAGCCAGCAGGGACTGGTCCGGCCGTCCGTCGTGAATCGCCTGGAAGACGGTCTGGATGGCCTGACCCTCACCCTGGGCGCGGAGGATCTGTGCCTCCCGCTCAGCCTGCGCGCGAAGGATCTGCGACTCGCGCTCACCCTCGGCATTGAGGATTGCGGACTGCTTGTTGCCCTCTGCGGTGAGGATGGCGGACTGACGCTGCCCCTCCGCTGTGAGGATCGCGGCCCGCTTGTCGCGGTCGGCCCGCATCTGCTTCTCCATCGAGTCCTTGATCGACGGCGGCGGGTCGATGCCCTTGAGCTCGACCCGGTTCACTCGGATGCCCCACTTGCCGGTGGCGTCATCGAGCACACCGCGCAGTCGCGTGTTGATCTCGTCGCGGCTGGTCAGCGTCTCCTCGAGGTCCATGCCACCGACGATGTTGCGCAGCGTGGTCATCGTGAGCTGCTCGACGGCCTGGATGTAGTTCGCGATCTCGTACGTTGCCGCCACCGGATCGGTCACCTGGAAGTAGATGACGGTGTCGATGGAGACCACCAGGTTGTCCTCGGTGATCACCGGCTGCGGCGGGAACGAGACCACCTGCTCACGCAGGTCGATCATGTAGCGAACCCGATCCACGAACGGTACGACGACGTTGAGCCCCGCGGGCAGCGTCGCCCTGTACTTGCCGAACCGCTCCACGACCCCCGCCCGCGCCTGCGGCACGATCCGAATCGTCTTGGCCATCACGGCCACGGCGAACAGCACCAGCAGTGCGAACACCACCAGGATGCCTGCGCCTTCCATGGTTTCCCCTCTCGGTAATGCGTTCTCTCAGTCGTGCTGTCTGGGATCTCAGCTCTCGAGCTTCGGCACCTCGTGGACGTAGGCGGTCGCCCCGCGGATCTCGAAGACATCGACGGTCGCTCCTGGCTCGATCACCACGGAGTCGTCGTACGGGCGCGCCGTCCACAGCTCACCGCCGATGCGGACCTGTCCTCCGTGCTGGGTGATCTTGTCCACGACGAGGGCCTGCTTGCCGACCAGCGCGTTGTGGCCCAGCTTCAGCTCAGGTCCGGAGTGCAGCCGCTTGATCATGCTGGGGCGCACCAACGCGAGCATGCCGACACCGGCACCCACGGAGGCGAGGATCTGGACCGCGACGGGCAGCCCGATCAGCGCCGCGGACATGCCGACGACCGCACCGACCGCCATCATCAGCAGAACGAGGTCGAGGCTGAACAGCTCTGCGACTCCGAGCGCGATCGCCACACCGAGCCACGCCTGCCACGCCTGGAACCATTCCGGAAGGTTCATACTTCGAGAATAGTCAGATGGTCCTATGCCGCACACGACGCCGCGCTGCCCAACGACCGTCCTCGTGGCTCATCTGCAGCGGCATTCCGAACGTGGCGGAGATGATCTCCTCGGTCATCACGTACTCCAGCGGCCCGGCCGCCACCACCCGTCCCTGCCGCAGCAGCATCGCGTGGGTGAAGCCGGGCGGGATCTCCTCGACGTGGTGGGAGACCAGGACCGTCGCCGGCGACATCTCGTCCATCGCGAGCACCGACAGGGTGGAGACCAGGTCTTCGCGGCCGCCGAGGTCGAGGCCGGCCGCGGGCTCGTCGAGCAGCAGCAGCTCGGGGTCGGTCATCAACGCCCGGGCGATCTGCACCCGCTTGCGCTCTCCCTCGCTGAGGGTGCCGAAGGTGCGGTCCGCGAGGTGGCTCACGCCGACCTCGGTCAGCAGCTGCGTGGCCCGCTCGTGGTCGAGCTCGTCGTAACGCTCGCGCCACCGGCCGATCACGCTGTACGACGCGGAGACCACCACATCCCGCACCCGCTCGTGACGCGGGATCTTGTCGGCGAGGGCGACGCTGGTGAGCCCGATCCGCGGCCGGAGGTCGAAGACGTCGATGGTGCCGAGCACCTCGCCCAAGATCCCGGCGACCCCGGAGCTGGGATGGATATGCGCTGCGGCCACCTGCAGCAGCGTTGTCTTCCCGGCACCGTTCGGGCCCAGGATGACCCAGCGCTCGTCCTCCTCGACCGTCCAGCTCACGCTGTCCAGCAAGGTGGTCTGCCCGCGCATGACGGTCACGTCGGCGAACTCGAGAACGGGGTCCATGCATCCCTCGTGTGGTCGGTGTGGTCAGCGGCACCAAACCTACGGCACGCCGCGCCGCCGGACGCACGCGGTCGTAGGCTCTGCGGGGTGAGTACGTCGACAGCGCTGCCGAAGTCCGCCGACCTGGCCCTCTGGTACTCCGCCTGGGCCGCCGGGTGGGTCAGCCTCGACGACGCCCGCGACGCGATCATCGGCACGGACACAGCTCATGACGTGGCCGGTCTGCCGGGCGAGAACGGCTTGGTCCCCCTGATCCTGGCCCTGGGCAAGCTACGGGCTACCGGGGCAGCAGCGGCGGGTGTCGCGCTGCCCGTGCCGGGTGACCCCCTCGGCCTGGCCGGGCCGGTGTCCTTCAACGCCGACGCGCTCGAGGTCGGAGAGGGCGTGGTGTTCACCGGCACCGACGCTGGACTGGTCCCGCACCGGGCCGGCTCCGGTGTGGTGTGGGCCTACCACCAGGCGGTCTCCCGCAGACAGGTCCCGGACCCCTCCGAGGCGGACACCACGCTCAGGCAGGCGGTGCTCTCGGCCGCGAACACGCTGGCCGACCTCGACGTCGCCAGGTGGCGTCCCGAGGTGGCCGACGAGCTGATGTCGCTGCGCCGTACCAACGACCTGCGCCTTCCCCCGGAGATGGCGCCCCGGGCGGTCAAGCTCGCGTCGCTGTCGCTGCGCTGCCGGGCGATCGTCGACCTGGCCCTCGAGGACGACGGCGGGGCGGTGTCTGCATTCGAGTCCGACCGTCGTCGCGAGGCGCTCGCCCCCCTGGACCACGCAGCGAGACGCGGCCTCGTCGCGGCCTGCTCACACCCCTGGCAGCGATAGCCTTCCGCCGACATGGGAACCGACAACGAAGCTCCGAAGACCCTGCTGATCACCCTGACCGGCAGGGACCGGCCTGGCGTCACCTCGACCGTCTTCTCCACCCTGGCGGCGTACGGCGTCGACGTGCTCGACATCGAGCAGATGCTGCTGCGCCGGCGGCTCGTGCTCGGCGTCCTGGTGACCGCGCCACGCGACACGAAGGCACTGGGCGCAGCAATGGAGCGGGTCGCCGACGAGCTGGACATGCACGTCGAGGTCGAGCGCGGCACCGGTGACAACCGGCAACGCCCGGAAGGTCGCAGCCACGTCACCGTGCTGGGCATGCCCCTCAAGCCCGCCGCGGTTGCGGCTATCGCCGGCCGGATCGCCGACACCGGCGCCAACATCGACCGGATCGAGCGGATGGCACGCTACCCGGTCACCGCGATCGACCTGCACGTCTCGGGCGCCGACCCCGACCGACTGCGGGTGCTGCTGTCCGAGGAAGCAGCGCGACAGTCGGTCGACGTCGCCGTCCAGCCGGCCAACCTGCTGCGTCACGGGATGCGGCTGATCGTGATGGACGTCGACTCCACCCTTGTCCAGGGTGAGGTCATCGAGATGCTCGCCGAACGGGCCGGCTGTCTCGACGAGGTTGCCCGGGTGACCGAGGCAGCGATGCGCGGGGAGCTCGACTTCGAGCAGTCGCTTCGCGAGCGGGTCGCGCTGCTGGCGGGTCTGGACGCCTCTGCGCTGGACCGGGTCTACGAGGACGTCGTCCTCGCGCCGGGTGCGCGCACGATGGTGCGGACCCTGAAGCGGCTCGGTTACCGCTTCGCCATCGTCTCCGGCGGGTTCAGCCAGGTCACCGACCGGATCGCCGCCGACCTGGGCATCGACTTCGCCAAGGCCAACGAGCTAGAGGTCGTCGACGGCCGGATCACCGGCAACATTCTCGGTGACGTCGTCGACCGGGCGGGCAAGGCGCAGGCGCTGCGCGAGTTCGCCGAGAAGGTGGGGGTGTCCACGGCCGCGACCATCGCGATCGGCGACGGGGCGAACGACCTCGACATGCTCACCGCAGCCGGCCTGGGCATCGCGTTCAACGCCAAGCCCGTGGTCCAGCAGGCGGCGGACACGTCGGTCAACGTGCCCTACCTAGACGCGATCATCTACCTGCTCGGGATCAGCCGCGAAGAGGTCGAGGCCGCGGACGCCGAGATGGGGATCGTGACCCCCGCTCCTCCGCTTCCCTAGGCCCGTCCGACGTAGAAGTCGACGATCCGCCCGGTCTCGGACGCCAGCTCCGCCCAGGGGACCTCGACCTGGAAGACCGCGAACGCGCTGGTGGCGTAGCCGGACAGCATCGCCTGCAGCACCGTCGGGTCGCCGTGCCCGTCCTCGAGGTCGTGCGCCAACGACGCCGCGGTCGGGTTGTGCCCCACGAAGATCACCGTCTCGGCATCCTCGGGCACCGTCCGCAGAGCCTCCAGAACCACGTCCGCGCTACCGCCGTAGACCGCGTCGTCCACGACAGCGTCGGCGGTCGAGCCCGACGCCTCCGCCACGGCACGCCACGTGGAGACCGCTCGCGCGGCCGAGGACACGAGTGCGTGGTCGGGGACACGTCCTGTGTCGGCGAGGTGCTGACCGGCGTCCCGGGCATCGAGCCGTCCACGGTCGGTGAGCTCGCGGTCGTGGTCGTTGGCCGCAAAGGCCTCCGCCTTCGAGTGCCGCATGACGATCAGCTGCCGGTTGGTCACGGCCTCAACTCTGGCACCCTCTAGGCTGCCGTGCATGCCGAATGAGTCAGCTGGTCAAGAAGCAGGACAGGACGCCTTCCCCGCGTCGTCGACGCAGGAGACCGGTCCCGGCCCCTTGCTCGCGATCGGCGGTGCCGAGGACAAGCTCGGCAAGCGCACGGTGCTCAGCTCGTTCGTGTCGATGGCCGGTGGCGAGCACGCCCGCATCGCCGTCGTACCCACCGCGTCGTCATTGGGCCCCGAGATCATCGAGGTGTACGACGCGCTGTTCCGCCGCCTCGGCGCCAAGGATGTCATCGCGGCCCGGCCGGAGACCCGCGAGGAGGCCAACTCCGACGACATGGTCGCCCGCCTCGACGACGTCACCGGCATCTTCATGACCGGCGGCAACCAGCTGAAGCTGTCCGCGGTCGTCAACGGCACTGCCTTCGGTGAGGCGATCCGCGCAGCACACAAGCGAGGCGTCACCATTGCGGGCACGTCCGCGGGAGCGAGCATCCAGTCCTCGCACATGGTCGCCTTCGGCCCCGGAGGAGGTACGCCGAAGCAGCGGATGACGCAGCTGGCAGCCGGTCTCGGCCTGATGGACAACTGCGTGATCGACCAGCACTTCGACCAGCGCAACCGCTACGGCCGTCTGCTGATGCTCGTCGCCCAAAGCCCGAGCCTGCTCGGCATCGGGGTCGACGAGGACACCGCGGCCGTCATCACCCACGAGGACGAGCAGCAGGTGCTGCGCGTCTCCGGCCGCGGGGCGGTGACCATCTTCGACGGCGCCAACGTCGTGTCCAACGCCCACGAGGCGCGCCAGACCGCACCGCTGCTCGCGTCCGGGGTGGTGCTGCACATCCTGCCGGCCGGATCCGAGTTCAACCTGACCGAGCGGGTACTCATCAGACAGCAAGCCATCGTCGATCCGTCCGAGGCCCAGGAGCTCGCGGTTGCGGGACAGGACCTCAGACGGTTGGCTCGAGACATCGCCGCCGGAGACATCTCCCCCACCGAGCTCCGCCGCCGCCGCGCACGCCGCCACCCTGAAGGAGACCGCGCATGACCGACCAGGTCCGTTCCTCGACTCGCCCCTCCCCCGACCTGGCGATCCTGGAGACCCGGGTCTACCGCGGGGCCAACGTCTGGTCCTACGACAAGGCCATCCATCTCGTCGTCGACCTCGGGTCGCTCGAGGACTTCCCGTCCAACACGATCGCCGACTTCACCGAGAACCTGCTCCAGATGCTGCCCGGTCTCCGCGAGCACTCCTGCTCCCGCGGCCGCCGCGGCGGCTTCGTCGAGCGTCTCAACGAGGGCACCTGGCTCGGCCACGTCGCTGAGCACTGCGCCCTCGCCCTGCAGCAGGTGGTCGGCCACGACATCCGCCGTGGCAAGACCCGCCAGGTCAAGGGCGTTCGCGGCCGCTACAACATCATCTACGGGTACGTCGACGAGCAGGTCGGCCTGGCCGCCGCACGGCTCGCCGTACGCCTCGTCAACCACCTCGTCGAGGCCGACCCGGACTTCGACTTCGACGCCGAGCTCGAGCAGTTCATCCTGCGTGCGGAGCGGACCGCCTTCGGCCCGTCCACGCAGGCGATCCTGGACGAGGCGATGTCGCGGGACATCCCCTGGATCCGGCTCAACAAGCACTCCCTCGTGCAGCTCGGTCAGGGCGTGCACCAGAAGCGGATCCGGGCGACGATGACGTCGGCGACCAGCGCGATCGCGGTGGACGTGGCCTCCGACAAGGACCTCACCACCCGTCTGCTCGGTGCGGCAGGACTCCCGGTCCCCAAGCAGGAGTCGGTGCGCACCGCCGACCAGGCAGTCGCCGTCGCGAACCGGATCGGCTACCCGGTCGTCTGCAAGCCGCTCGACGGCAACCACGGACGTGGTGTCTGCCTCGACCTTCAGAACGCCGACGACGTGCGCGAGGCGTTCCCGATCGCGCAGGACCAGTCCCGCCGCGGTTGGGTGATCGTGGAGTCCTTCATCACCGGCCGCGACTACCGCTGCCTGATCATCGACGGCAAGCTCGCCGCCGTCGCCGAGCGGGTCCCCGCACACGTGGTCGGTGACGGTCGCAGCACCATCGAGGAGCTCGTCGAGCTGACCAACGCCGACCCTCGCCGCGGCGTGGGGCACGAGAAGGTGCTGACCCGGATCAAGGTGGACAAGGCTGCCGAGGAGCTCCTCGCGGACCAGGGCTACAAGCTCGAGGACGTCCCGCCGGCCGGCGAGATGGTGAAGCTGACGCTGACCGGCAACATGTCCACCGGCGGCATCTCGATCGACCGCACGTTCGAGGCGCACCCCGAGAACGTCGAGATCGCCGAAGAGGCGGCCCGCGTGATCGGTCTGGACATCGCCGGTATCGACTTCATCTGCCCCGACATCACCGAGCCGGTTCGTGAGACCGGTGGCGCGATCTGCGAGGTCAACGCGGCGCCCGGGTTCCGGATGCACACGCACCCGACGATCGGTGAGCAGCAGTTCATTTCCAAGCCCGTGGTCGACATGCTGTTCCCGCCGGGCGCTCCGAGCCGGATCCCGATCGTCGCGGTCACCGGCACCAACGGCAAGACCACGACGTCGCGGATGATCTCGCACATCTTCAAGGGCATGGGGCGCAAGGTCGGCATGACCTCCACCGACGGCGTCGTCATCGACGAGCGGCTGCTGATCCGGGCCGACGCCTCCGGCCCGAAGTCTGCGCGGATGGTGCTGCAGAACCCGCGGGTGGACTTCGCGGTGTTCGAGGTCGCCCGCGGCGGCATCCTGCGTGAGGGGCTCGGCTACGAGCGCAACGACGTAGCGGTGGTCCTCAACGTGCAGCCGGACCACCTCGGCCTTCGCGGCATCGACACGGTCGAGCAGCTGGCCGACGTGAAGGCTGTCCTCGTCGAGGCGGTCCCCCGCGACGGGCACGCCGTGCTCAACGCCGACGACCCGCTGGTGCGCGAGATGCGCCGCCGCTGCTCGGGCCAGGTCGTCTGGTTCAGCATGGCCGAGCCCGGGTCCGAGGCCCGCGAGATGATCGACAAGCACTGTCGACGTGGGGGCAAGGCGCTGGTCCTCGAGCCAAGTGACCGCGGCGAGATGATCGTGGTCAAGCACGGCCGGCGCGAGATGCAGCTGGCCTGGACCCACCTGCTGCCGGCGACGTTCGGCGGCCGTGCCCGGATGAACGTGCAGAACTCCCTGGCCGCGGCGGCTGCTGCCTTCGCCTCCGGTGCCCCGCTGCACGACATCCGTCAGGGCCTGCGCACGTTCTCCACGAACTACTACCTCTCCCCCGGTCGTCTCAACGAGGTCGAGGTCAACGGCGTGAACGTGATCGTCGACTACTGCCACAACGCACCGGGCATGCGGATGCTGGGCGACTTCGTGGACCGGGTCGGCGAGAGCCTCGCCGCGAACAGCGAGCTCGGCAAGCCCTCCCGGATCGGGGTCATCGCCACCGCCGGCGACCGCCGCGACGACGACATGCGCGAGCTCGGTGTGGTCGCCGCCCAGCACTTCGACGTGCTCGTGGTGCGCGAGGACGTGGCCTTGCGGGGCCGCGAGCGCGGAGCCACCGCCGAGCTCGTCGCGGAGGGTGTCCGCGCCGCCATGGGCGAGGGCAGCCGGGCCCGGCAGGTCGAGGTGATCCTCGAGGAGATCGACGCGGTCAACCACGCAATGGGCCGTGCGATCCCCGGTGACCTCGTCGTGCTGTGCGTGGACAAGCACGCCGCGGTGATGGCCGAGCTGGAGAACTGGTCGCACCAGGCGCAGGCCGGCTCCGGGGCCCTCGACGACGCCAGCGTCGCCGACCCGGACTTCAGTCCTCCGGCGAGCTCTCCCGAGCGCTCTTGACCTTCGCGCGCAGGGTGTCGGGGTCGTCGACCGTGGCACCCTGCGCGGCCAGCCAGTCGTAGACGCCCTGCCGGTCCTCGTGGCACATCAGCCCGACCACGTCACCCGGTCGGGCCTGCTCGACGAGTGCGGCGAGACCCTCGATCTCGGTGGGGTACGACGGGACGTCGGTGACTCCCACCCGCGACGCACCCTCACGGAACAGCGCATCGAGCTCGTCGGTCGTGCGACCTCGCAGGTAGCCCGCCTTGTGGGCGATCACCGCGACGTCCGCGTCACGGGCGCCCATCTCGCCTAGCCGGTCGACGATGTCGTCGGTGCGGTCACCCACCGCGCCCAGCCCCAGCAGGAGACGTGAGCCGGGCCGTCGTACCCCGTTCATGATCTCCAGCAGTGCCTCCAGCCCGGCCTCGTTGTGCGCCAGGTCGATGACCACGCTGAAGTCCTCGAGCGAGAAGAAGTTCATCCGCCCCGGGTTGTGCTCGGGGTCCGGGCGGAACGACGTGAGACCGGCGACGACCGCTTCGCGCGGCAGGCCGATGGCGAGCGCGGCGGACGCGGCCGCGAGCGCGTTCTCGACGTTGAAGCGGGACAGCCCGGCCAGGGTCATCGGCACGTCCACCAGCTCCACCAGCGGGTCCGGGTCCGTACCCGGCATGAGCACGGTGAGCCAGCCGTCGATGACCGTCGTGGCCCGGCCCCCGTCGGCCAGCACGTCGCGCAACGACGGAGCATCCGGGAACCGGGAGAACAGCCAGGGCTTGGCCTTGATCGTGTTGCGCATGGCCAGAACCCGGGGGTCGTCGGCGTTGAGGATCGACCAGCCGTCCGCCCGGGTGATCCGTGGGACCACGCCCTTGACCTCGGCGAGCTGGTCGAGGGTGTCGATACCGTGCAGGCCGAGGTGGTCCGCGGAGATGTTGGTGACCACCGAGACGTGGTTGTAGGCCAGGCCGATGCCCTTCAGTAGGATCCCCCCGCGCGCCGTCTCGGTGCCGGCGAGCTCGACCTCCTTGGGCGCCAGCCCGCGGCCGGCGCCACTCGGGCCGGAGTAGTCGCCCTTCTCGACCAGGACTCCGTCAACGTAGATCCCGTCGGTGCTCGACCAGCCCACGTGCTTCCCGTGAGTGCGCGCGATGTGCGCGACCATCCGCGACGTCGTGGTC